>PIVZ01000026.1 GCA_003354045.1 bacterium | reverse complement strand
GCGGGGGCAGAATCACCCGGGCGTGTCGCGTGGTCTCGTTCAAGTAGGGGTCAACGCTCACCATGAACTCGAGGCCCTCGAGGGCGCGCTCCAGCCGGTGGCCGTTTGGCGTTGAGAGCACGGGATTGCCGGCCATCGTGAACAGTCCGTGTATCGCGCCCTCACCGGCGGTCTCGATCTCTTCGGCCAGACCGGCAACGGGAAGCTCGCCGCCGAACTCGGGCAACCCACGGATTCGCGAGCTCCAGCGCTTGTAGCTGCCGCGCGAGGAGTACGAGGCGGCAGGCTGCGGAAACATGACGCCGCCGGTGCGGCCGAGGCTGCCGGTCACGATGTTCAAAACCTCGACGAGGTAGCTGGCCAGCGTCCCGTACGACTGCAGACAGGTGCCGATGCGCGCGTAGCAGGCGGCAGCCGGCGAGGCGGCCAGCTCGCGAGCAATGCGGCGAATATCGGCAGCCGCGATACTCGTGGCCGCCTCGGCACGCTCGGCGGTAAATGGCGCCACCAACCCCGCGACGTGCTCCAGGCCGTCAATCTCTGTGGGCAACGAGTCAACCTTTACCAGGTCCTCCTCGAACACGGTGGCCAGCAAGGCCAGCAGGAACACCGGGTCGCTGCCGGGTCTGATGAAGAAATGCTCGTCGGCCACCGCGGCCGTTTCGCTACGCCGCGGATCGACCACCACCACCCGCCCGCCGCGTTGCCTGAGCTCGCGCAGCCGCCGCTTCATACCAGGAGCCGTCATCAGGCTGCCATTGGAGACCACGGGGTTGGCACCGAGCACGAGCAGGTACTCGTTGCGGTCGATATCCGGGATGGGCACCGAGAGCTGCGCCCCATAGACCAGGTAGCAGGCCAGCATCTTGGGGAACTGATCGACGGTGGAGGCGCTGAAGCGATTGTGCCCGCCGAGCAGACGAAGCCAGGCGGGCGTCCCCACCATGGCCGCAAGGTTGTGGGCCGTCGGGTTGCCTATATAGGAAGCAACGGCGTCCTGCCCGTGCCGGCTCTGCAACTCGTGGATTCCCCGTGCGGCAACGGTGACTGCCTCGGACCAGCCGGCTTCACGCCAGCTCGCGCCGTCCTTGATCAGCGGTCGCCGCAAACGGTCCGGGTCCTCGTAGGTGTCTTTCAGGCCGTAGGCCTTCGGGCAGATGTGCCCCTGCGAGAGCGGGTCGTCTTCGTCGGGATGGATTGCCGCAATGGCCGTGCCGCTCGTCTCGACGACGATGCCGCAGGTGGCCTCGCAGAGGTTGCAGGTCCTGTAATGGTGAGATCTGTCGTGCAGAGACATCTTTTCACGCTCCGGGTCGCGGTCTCGAAGCAGCGCCCTCTCCCGCCACGCAGTGGCGGTCGCCTCGGCCTCGGCAAGACGAGACTAGCGCCGGTGGCTGCGCAGAGCCAGCCGGGCTCGGGGCTCGGCCCCACGCACTGCCGCAGCGCCTGGCGACCTCCTCCCCATCCGCTCACTTGGGGTATCGCTGCGGGCGCTTTCCCGCGGCCCCACTCCGGACTTGCACCGATCGCGTCGTTTGGATTAACTCATGTCGTGCCTACGGCCATGACGAAGGGAGTCCGGGTAGAAGTGGAATCCCGCTACCTGCCCGACCAGTCGGACCTGGTCTCCGACCGCTACGTATTCGCCTACAGGATCCGCATAACCAACCAGTCTGACAACGTTGTGCAACTCGTGAGAAGGCACTGGTACATCGTCGAGGACACCGGCCGTCTGCGTGAGGTGGAGGGCGAGGGCGTCGTCGGAGAGCAGCCGATCATGGACCCGGGCGAAAGCCACGAGTACACCAGCGGAGCGATCCTCGAGGGACCCTCCGGCCGCATGCACGGCACCTACCAGATGCAGCGCGCCGACGGAGAGCTGTTCGAGGCGGAGATCCCGGAGTTCGCCCTGGACATGCCGCGCACCCTGCACTAACCCGGGCGCGACGCACGGGGACAGTAGGGCGCCTTGATCTCCTTCAGCAAATACCACGCTCTCGGCAACGATTACCTGGTCATCGATCCCGCCGAGCTCGACGGCGAGCTCACCGCGGCCCACATTCGACTGCTTTGCCATCGCAATTTCGGGGTCGGCTCGGACGGCATACTGTTGGGTCCCCTGCCCGATGCCGAGGCCGCGTTCGCACTCAGAATATTCAACCCCGACGGCAGCGAGGCCGAGAAGAGTGGCAACGGGCTGCGGATATTCTCGCGGTTTCTCCATGACAGGGGCCTGGTAGGCGGGGAGGAGTTTCACATCGCGACCGCGGGCGGCACGGTCACGGCACGAGTGACCGACGGCGGGCGCACGGTCCGTGTGGACATGGGGCGGGTGAGCTTCCGTTCGAGCGACATCCCGGTTGTCGGCGACGAGCGCGAGGTCCTCGATGAGACTCTCGAGGCCGGAGGCGAGCAGCTTGTCTTCAGCGCTGCGACGATCGGCAACCCGCACTGCGTGGTGCGTTCCGGAGTGGCGTCCGGAGAGCGCGCCCGGCGCCTCGGGCCACTCATAGAGAACCTCCCGATCTTCCCCAGACGCACCAACGTACAGTTCATCGAGATACTCGACCGCTCCAATATGCGCGTGGAGATCTGGGAGCGCGGCGCCGGCTATACACTGGCCTCGGGAAGCAGCGCATCGGCCTGCGCGGCGGTGGCCCGCCGCCTCGGCCTGTGCGACCCCCGCCTGACGGTTCACATGGCGGGCGGCAGTCTCGAGATAGTCGTCTCCGAGGAGTTCGAGATCAGGATGACCGGGCCGGTCACGCACGTGGCGGAGGGCAATGTCCACGAAGAAGCATTTGCCGGCGGCGAATGCGACGGGTGACGGCGCTGCCGACAAAGAGCCCGTGGCACGCTTCCCGTGCGCGGGCTAGCGGCGGCCGCGCTCACATGCTCGCCGCGATGGCCGACGCAGAGACCGGCGCGCGCGGGCTGCTTGGCTGCATCTTGGTTCGTTCCAACCGGTGGGGCGTCGTGCGAGCCGTCATCGTGGAGACCGAAGCCTACCCATCCGGCGATCCTGCCAGCCACTCCTTCGCGGGCCCCACGCGGCGCAACTCGGCAATGTTCGGCCCAGCGGGACGCGCCTACGTGTACCGCATCCACCGTTCCAACTGCCTCAATGTCGTGACCGGCCCCGAGGGACGAGGGGAAGCCGTTCTCATCCGTGCTGTCGAGCCGATTGACGGCATCGCGCTTGCCACCCGGCTACGCGCCGAGGCCTCCGTCGGCCGCCGCCCGCCGAGCGGCTACTCACTGACCAACGGACCGGGAAAGCTCTGCCAGGCCCTGGGCGTCGGCCTCGACTTCGACGGCCACGACCTGCTCGCGAAGGCACGTCTCTATCTGGAGCCGAGGCACAAGGCCCCGAGCACCGGCGTATCGACGCGCATAGGGATATCGAGGTCGCGCGAGCACAAGCTCCGCTTCTTCATCAAGGGCAATCCCTGGGTTTCGCGTTAGAGTAGATTGCTCACAAGGTGACGAGCTCTTCGGCCGCTGAAGGGTGAATGCCTACGGTGGCGTCGAAGTCAGCCTTGGTCGCGCCCATCTTCACCGCCACGGCAAAGCCCTGGATGATCTCGGGCGCGTCGTGCCCGATCATGTGACAGCCGAGTACCTTCTCGTCATCGGCCTTGACCACCAGCTTCACCAAGGTGCGAAGCCGGCGCTCGGTCAGCATATGAATGAGCGGTGTAAAGGCGGATTTGTAGACCTTGATGCCATCGCTACCGTAGCGCTCGATGGCTGCTTCTTCGGTCAGGCCCACCGTCCCGATCGGCGGCTCGGTGAACACCGCGCTCGGTATGTTCTCGTAGCTCATGGTGGCCGCCTTGCCGCCAAAGACCCGGTCGGCGATGGCGCGGCCGGCCTGGATGGCCACCGGCGTGAGCATGGCGCGCCCGGTGGCATCACCGACCGCGAGAATGCTCGGAACCGCGGTATTGCCGTCCTCGTCGCAGACCACTGCGCCGGCGCGCCCCAGCTCGACCCCCACCGCAGGCAGGTCCAGCCCCGCCGTGTTCGGTTTGCGGCCGGTTGAATAGATCAACGTCTGCCCACCTTCGAGGATCTCATCACCGCCGGGGCCGCGCAGGTCGAGAACCAACCGGCCTTTCTTGCGGGCGATCTTCTTCACCGCCGTCTCGGTGTGGACGTCGATGCCGCTGTCGATCATCGCCGCCAACAACTCGCGGCGCACGTCGATATCGAATCCCGTAAGCGGGAGCTCACGCCTGAGCAGCAACGATACCTTGCAGCCGAGAGCCGAAATGATGCCGGCGAACTCGCAGCCGATGTATCCACTGCCGACAATCACAACGTGGTCGGGCCGCTCGGAAAGCTCGAAGAAGCCGTCGCTGCTTATCGCCTCCTCGATGCCCTCCACGTCCGGGAACACCGGCTCGGCGCCGGTGGCCACCAGAATGTAGCGGCCGACTAGCCGGCGACCATCGACATCGACCTCTTGCGACCCGTTCAGCCTGCTCGTGCCTCGCACAAGCTCCACGCCTGCCTCGCCGAGCAGCCGCTCGTGGGTGCGCTCCAGGTTGGCAACCGCACGGTCACGATCACGCACGAGGCTCGGCCAGTCGAAGGCAGCGGGAGAGACCTCCCAGCCATAGCCTGCGGCGTCCTCGAGCGCGTGGCCGAGCTTGGCCGCGTACACCATGAGCTTCTTGGGAATACAGCCGCGGATTACACAGGTACCGCCGACGCGGCCACTCTCTATTATGGCAACCTTGGCGCCGTAGGACGCCGCTCTCTTGGCGGTCGCCAGACCGCCGCTGCCCGCGCCGAGAACCAGGAGATCGTAGTCGTTGGTGTCCATGACCCAATTGCGTAGTCAATTACGGCGCGCGGCACAAGGCCCCGTCTGGCCGGGTAGTCCCGTCCGACCGTAACCTGCCGGCAACGGTCGCGTATGACCGGCCATGGTCGGCAAATACAGACGCGCGCTGGCGGCCGCGCTCGCCGTGGTCCTCGTTGCCGGAGCCGCTCCCGCTTCAGCGACCGTGGACCACGAAATCTGGGACGGTCTGCTACGGGACCACGTGCGCGATGGGAAGGTAGCCTACAGGGCGATCGCCCGTGAGCGCGACGAGTTCGAGGCCTATCTCGAACAACTCGGCGCCACCGACAGGGAGGCGCTGCTCAGCGCGGGCGCCAACGAGCAGATGGCCTTCTGGATCAACGCCTACAACGCTTACACGGTAAAGCTCATCCTCGACAACTACCCGCTGTCGAGCATATACGACGTGACGCCGCTGTGGCGCCGGGCGCTCGGGGAGTCTCCGTTCAACCTCGAGTTCATCCCGCTCGGCCATCTGCACCCGCCGGCGATCCCATCCCGCATGCTCTCGCTCGAGGACATCGAGCACGGCATCCTGCGCAAACATTGGCGGGAGCCGCGCATACATTTCGCCGTGGTGTGCGCCTCGAGAGGATGCCCGAAGCTGCGAGCGGCAGCCTATAGCGGCGACGAGCTCGACGAACAGCTCGATGCAGTCGCGCGCATCTACCTGGCCGACACGGACAAGAATCGTTACGACGCCGGCCGGCACACGCTCGAGGTATCCTCGATCTTCAAGTGGTTCCGTGAGGACTTCGAGCACGGCCAGTCGCTGGCCGCTTACATCACGCGCTTCATGCCGCCGGACAGCGCCCACGCTCTGGCCACAGACAAACGGCCGCCACAGATCGAGTTTCTCGACTACGACTGGTCGCTCAACGAGTGAGCGCTTCGGGCGGCGGCGAGCAGTGGTGCCGTGCTCGGCGAGTAACGGCACCGGCACGGACAGATCGAGGCCTCAGACGCGCACTGAGAGACCGCACGAGCGCTCTGTGAACGGGTCTGTGGGCGCTGGGCAAGGGACACCTAAGGCTACGAATTCATGAATGTTTTGTGGAAATTCCCAAAACCAAGACGCCCGTGGGGGCAGGGCCCTCGCGGGCCCCACCCCAGCAGGCGCCAGGTTGCGCCGAAGGAGGCAAGGGCGCTGTAGTTAGAGTGCCGCTGACATGACGCCTAACCAATAGGCCATCGGTTTTTTCCCCAACTGAGGGGGTGTGGGTGGCCGTTTTTCCCGATTCCCAGGTTGTCGGCACCTCCGCTCAGTTGCAGTGCATCCGACGCCGCCCGGATGGCCTAGCGCAACTTGTTGACTAACAAGGGGAATCCCCGCATCGATGAAAAGCCGCGGCCAACCCCTGTATTGCCCGGTTCGCCCACAAAAAAGCCTTTAAGATCAACCCCTTACCAGCAACACGGAGACAGCGTCGAAGGCCTGTCAGCGCGCCTTGCATTGCAGGTCACCCTCGGGCACGAGGACGCATGCAGGGGTTACCCGACGGCCGCCTGGTGGCGGCAATAAGCGACTATTACGAAGCTGTCTCACTCAAGGACCTCACGCGCTGGCTCTCCCTGTTCGCGAAAGAAGCAGAGGTGCACGACCCCGTCGGGGCACCGGCAGCCAGCGGCCGAAAAGAACTCGAGGAGATTTGGCGCGTGATGGCCAGCCCCTTCGAGAAGCTCAGCATTCAGCCGGACGACATCTTCTACGCCGGCTCGGGAGCCGCCGTTAAGTGGAGCGCGGAAGGAACCGGCGTCAACCACGGCACGGTGGAGTTCGAAGGCATAAGCGTCTTCGAGATGGCCGAGGACGGCAAGATCCAAACCGTGATGTCCTACTGGGATCCGGCCGAGATGATGATCCGCCTGGCTGACTCCTAGCCACACGGCATAGAAAGAGGGAAATAATATGGAGTTCAAATCCGGCGGTGAAGCGACCGCCCACGCACTCCTGGCGCACGGGGTCGATACGATCTTCACCCTGAGCGGCGGGCATCTCAACCCGATCTACGTCCACCTCGAGAACACGAAGATGCGCTTCTTCGACACGCGGCACGAGCAGGCCGCGGTGTGGATGGCTGAGGCCTACGGGCGCCTCACGCGGCGCCCGGGCGTTGCCTTGGTGACGGCGGGACCCGGCTTCACGAACGCGCTGACACCGATTGCCAGCGCCTTCATGGCCGCGACTCCGCTGGTCCTGATTTCCGGGTGCGTCGGCGTCCGCATGATCGAGAAGCTCGACTTGCAGGACATGCGCCAGGCGCCGGTGATCGAGCCGATGGTCAAGAAGGCCTTCATCTGCCACCACCCCGAGCGCATCCCCGAGTTCATCGATCTCGCCTTCCGCGAGGCAAGCAGCGGACGTCCCGGCCCCGTTTACCTCGAGCTGCCCGTCGATGTGCTGAGCGCCGAGCCAAACGGCGACGTCGCGATTCCGATCACGCGGGTGGACTCGCAGGTCGTCGATCGCGCCAAGGCGCGCGAGCTGATGGACCTACTGAACCAGGCTGAAAAGCCTGTGCTGGTTGCCGGCAGCGGCGCCTGGTACTCGGACGCCGGCGAAGAACTGAGCCGCTTCATCGCAGCGACCGGCATCCCGATCTTCACCGCCGCCAACGGCCGCGGCGTCGTTCCCGATACGGACCCCCTGTGCTTCGGCGGGGTCCTGGCCATTCGCCCGGGCGCCGGGATGCACGCCGGCCTGAGTGCCGATCTCGTCATCCTGCTCGGCACCCGCCTCAACCTCTTCTGCATGTTCGGCGAGACCTACAACCCCGACGCAAAGATGGTCCAGGTCGACATCAAGGCCGAGGAGATCGGGCGCAACCGGCCGATCGATCTGCCGATCGTGAGTGATGTCCGCGCATTGGTGAGCGAGCTCTGCGAGATCGTCGAAACGACGGGCAACGGAGACGCGCTGCGAGATCGGTTCTCCCCGTGGATCGAGGAGCTCGGGCGTGCTCACGACGAGGGCGTGGCGACGGCGGAGCCGGATTGGCGTAGCACCAGCACGCCGATCCACCCCATGCGGCTCGCCAAAGATGTAGACGAGTTCATGGATCGCGAAGACGACATCGTCGTCACGGACGGCGGCGATGCCACCACCTGGATCGGCATGACGCGTACGATGCGCCAGGCGGGTCACTACCTGGACTACGGGCTCTTCGGCTCCCTCGGTGGCGGGATCCCGTACGCCAACGCCGCCAAGCTGCTCTACCCGGACAAGCGTGTGTTGCTGTTCACGGGCGACGGCTCGCTCGGCTTCAATTTCATGGAGTTCGAACGGGCCGTGTCCAAGGGGCTGCCCATAGTGGTGATCATCTCCAACGACCTGGGCTGGGGAATGATCCGGCACAGTCAGGTGGTGAAGCTCGGGCACGCGATCGAGCCCGTGACCGAGCTCGGCCGAATCGACTACCACAGCTTCGTCGAGAGTATGGGCGGAGTGGGATACCTGGTCGAAGATCCGGATCAGATCCGCCCGGCACTCGAGAAGGCCTTCGCATCGGGCAAGACGGCCTGCATCAACGTGATGACTGATCCTTCGACGATCAGCCCGGGAAGCATCGCTCTGGCAAACGTGGGCGCCTACAAGTAGGCGGTCAGTGGCTCTCCGCCTCTCGCCGCGTCTGGCGGATCATGATTCGCTCCAGCAGAGCGGGATAGAGGCGGGAGAGCCACCAGGAGACCCGGGCGACACGGCCCAGCAGCAAGAGCCGGGGCTCCTTCTCGATGGCCCGCATCATGATTGACGCCGCCTCTTCGGTGGTCATGCTCTTGCCGACGGTCTGACTCGCCTGGCCCGGCCGCGCCGTCCCCTCGTAGAGGCCCGCCCCGGCCGGATTGCCCTTCTGCGTGTCGATGAACGAGGGACACACGATCGTCACCCGCACCCCCTGGTCGGCAACCTCGCTACGAAGCGTGGCGAAGAACCCGATCATCGCGTGCTTGCTGGCCGCGTAGGCACACCGCCCGTGAAGGGGCGTGAAGCCGGCGACGCTGGACACCGCAACGATCATGCCCCGGCGCCGGATCAACCCCGGCAGGAGCAGCTTGCTCAAGTTGACGCTGCCGGTGAAATTGACCGCCATCACCTGATCGATGGTGGAGAGCTCGGTATCTACCACGGTACTGAAGTGGGTGATGCCCGCGTTGTTGATCAGCAGATCCGCGTCACCGCGCTCGGCGATGATCTTCTCCAAGACCTCCGTGCACTGAGGGACATCCGTCACGTCGAGGCGCAGGGACTGGAAGCGATCCGAGGAGATCGAGCCACCGAGCGCGGCCAGCTCATCCCCATTGAGATCGAGGGCCGTGACGCGGGCGCCCTCGTCGATCAGCTGGCGGCACAGGACCCGACCCAGGCCACCGCTGGCGCCTGAAATGACAACGTGCTTTCCCTCGACGTCCAGTTCTTCTCTCCTCCGTTCGAAGTCCTATCCACCGCCACTGCCGCAGCCGCGCTCAGGTCGCGACGACGTGCTCGTCCGCCACCGACACCCGGCCCTGTTGGCGCAGGCGCTCCACGTGATGGCGCATCATCACGTCCTCGGCGTGAAGCTGCCATGGGATGTGCTCGTAGCGCTTGCCGTAAACGATACAGCGTTCGGCAATTTCCTCGAAGGTGTGCGGCTCACGCACGAACTCGAGCAATGTCCCCTCACGCACCGCGAGCACGTCCAGGTAGCGCTCCACGTGCCCGCGCAGGTCGTCCCTCACCACGCCGGCCTCGTGTGAGCTCACGAAGGCGCTCACCCCCTCGAGATCTCTCAGCCTCTCCAACGATCGAATTGTGTCCTCGAGGCTCGAGGTGGCATCAGCGTAGTAGGGACCGAAGCGTGTCAGGTCGAGGTCTCCGGTGAAGACGACGCCGTCTGGCTCGAAGAGCAGGCACATGTGACCGGCCGTGTGGCCGGGCGTGTGTAGGCAGCGCACGGTGGTGCGTCCAAGCTCGATCGTCTCGCCGTCGCGCACCGCCTGCACGTCGGCCCGCTCCCGGTAGTTGAACTGATCGACGACTATCTGGCGCCAGGCACTCTCGCCCTCACTGTCGATGCCGTAGGCGTCCATCAGAGCATCGAGCGAGGACATGGCCGGGGCGTCCTGCTCGTGCACGATCAGCTCGGCCTCCTCGAAGAGGTAGTTGGCGGCAAAGTGGTCCTCATGGGCGTGGCTGATCACGACGACATCGACGGGACGCGAGGCTATCGCCGCTCCCACGTCCACGATGTCAACCGAAGGATCGACGAGCAGCGTGCGCTCGTCCTCCACGAGAACCGAGTTAGCGCTGGGGTACTTGCCTCCCCTAGAGCCTACCAGAGCAGTTACATTTCCAAGCTGAACACGCTCGATCACGATGAACCCCTTTCCATTTCTTCAACGCCTCACCCGGCCCACCGGCCCGCCCGGCGCCCCTCTCCGCTGGCCTCGCAAACGTCGTTGTAGCCGCACCAGTCGCACAATGGACCCGGGCTGGGCGGAAATACGGTGGCGGCCACCGCAGTTTCCACGCGGGCCTCCAACCGGCGAGCGATCGCCGGGGTTTGCTCGCGCCGCAGACGCTTGTCCACGCGGCGGCCCGTCCTCAGGTACTCCAGCGCCAGCTCGATCTCGTCGCCTTCTTCTTCGTCGAAGACGGCCACACCGTAGGCCTCGAGCTGGTCGGCATCCTTTCCCTCGAAACGGCTCGGCACCCGCTTGCCGGTCTTGTAGTCGATGATGTGGAGGAGGCCACGGTCGTCGCGCGCCAACCGGTCAATGAAACCCTGGAACAGGGTCCCGCCGTCCAGCCGCACTACGAAGTGCTTCTCCATAGCCACGGTCACCAGATCGTCAGAGGCGAAACGGTCGCGATGAAAGTCGGTCACCATCTCGGCGCCCATGCGCCGATAAGATTCCATGGCCGTGCCCTGCCTGATCACCTTGACCGGAGCGCCGCCCTTCGAAAGCCCGGCATCCCACACCGAACAGTACTGGCCCACAGCTTCTTCGGCGCTGCGATCCGTGCCGGCCTGGCGCTCGTTGTAGAGCCACTCGATGGTGGCATGCGCCTGCTGGCCCATGAACGCCTCGACCGACCGAAACGCATCCTTGACGCCGTCGAGGTAGCGGTAGCGATAGCGGCGCGGACACTGCTCGAAGGTCGTCATGCGCGAAAAGCTGAACTTGTCACCGTCGGCTTTCACGCCTACCTCTCTCCTTGACTGGCCAAAGCCATCTTCTCCACTGCCTTCTCGGGGCTGAAAACGCCGGACGCGTCCCCGGATGCCAGCCCCGAGTTTACGGCCATGCCTACTTACAACTTGCTGTCGGCCGCCAGCTCTACCATAGAGCGGCCACTGATCCAGCACGGGGCCAGGAGTCGGCGGATCTCCAGCATGGGTGAAACTAGCCGATCAGCCCTCCCACCGGCAGAGACCGGCGGCAGCGGCTGACTCCGTGGCTTTCGCCTGCACGGCGCGCGTCGTAAGTTCGCCACACCAAGGGCCGTGCGGGGGCATCCGTGACGAGGACCGGTCCGACAAGGAGGATTGCCCGTAATGCAGATTCGAAGGTGGATGACCAGTCCGGTACGAAGTGTGAAACCGCTCGACTCCGTCGAGCATGTCCGCACCGTGCTAGAGGACCTGCGCATCAACCAGCTTCCGGTGACCGTCAATGAGAAGATCGTCGGCATCATAACTGACCGCGACGTACGAGACGCGACGCCTTCGGTTTTCGAGTTCTCGGGCCACGAGGACGAGGAGCTCCCTGTAGACCCCAAGAATGTGACGGTGGAATCCGTGATGACCCACTCGCCGATCACCCTCGGCCCCAAAGACTCGGTAAATGATGCCGCCGTGCTGATGCGCCGGGAGCGAATCGGAGCCATCCCGGTCACCGAGGGCGATCAGCTCGTCGGTATTCTCACCCGCAGCGACCTGCTCGACGCGCTGGTCTCGTTCACCGAGTCCGCCTGACCCGCAGACCGCATGGCCCACGAAAGCCGCGACGCCCGGCGGCGCCTTATCTGCGTCGGTCGAGATGAATCGACTTGGATGGCGCGGCAACCGAATCAGGGCGCCGGTGGTTTGACGACCAGCACGGGGCAGGGGGCGTCGCGCAGGACTCTTTCGGTGACGCTGCCCAGCAGAGCGTGAGAGAGCCCCTTGCGGCCGTGGGTGGCCATCACGATCACGCTGGCCTTGACCTCCTCGGCAACCTGACAGATCACCTCATGCGTGATGCCCTGCCTGATGATGATCTTCACGTCGGGAATCTTCCTCATGTGACGACGCACCCAGCCAGTGAGCGTCTCACGCGCCGACTCTTCGATCTGGGCGTCGATGTTGGCCATGTCGAGCGGCGGGGAAAAGTCCGTGAATAGAAGGGAGGTGCTGTGCGGAACGTTCAGTATGGTCAGTTTGGAACCCTGACCGCGGGCAAGATGACCCGCATAAGAAAGCGCCGAAGCGGCCTCGGGCGAAAGATCGGTGGTCGCGAGGATGCGGTTGAACTTCTTCATGACGGCTACTCCTTGTCTGGTCTGCTCGACTGCTCGCGGCATCTACCCCTGCCGATCTGCAGCCACTAACGTCCGGCACCGCCCCGTGGCTCCCACCTTCACAGCCGGCGACACAGCCATTATGCCAGGGCACTCCGGCAACTCCCGCGCCCTGTGCGGCCAGATTGCCCTCAGGCGAGCCGGAATCGAGCCTGACGGCCTCCTTCTTGCGGCATTCTTAGGAAGGAGGAATTCCCAATAGTGAGAAAGTCAGCTAGGCTACCTCGTCGGCCGTCGCGTAAGACGGACCGCACTGCGACGTCTCGACACAAACGTCGGGTCAAATGAGGCGTTCCCCGGAGCCGCCCCCGTGGTGGAAGCGTACTCACTGATGGTGCGCTCGAGCCGGAGCGAGCGCGGTGCGGGCGGGAAACGGCTCAGGCGGAGCAACATGGCAGGGCACTTGCAGACTGATCGAGAATGGATGGGCGGAAAGCCGCTCCTCCGGAGAAGGCCCAGCGGCCCGGCCAAGATGCACACTATCGATGAGTCAGGGCTTGTAGGCGACACTCGAAGGTCGCGAAATCCCGGTTCAGCCGGCGGGCAACTCAACGACGAAGGAACTGCCCCGCCGGCCGGTAGCTTCGAGATGGATGTGGCCACCGAGACGCTCACAAGCCATTCGGCAGAACGGGAGACCCAAGCCGCTGTCCACGTAGGCACCGGGACCGCGCCGGCCGCGCTCGCTGGCACTGACGAAGAGGCGGTCGCGAATGCTCCGCGGGATACCCGGACCGTCGTCCGCTACCCGGATGATACAGATTCCATCACGCGCGTCGCTGGAGACGGTGACGTGCGTACCCGCCGGTGTGTGCCGGAAAGCGTTGACCAGCAGATTGGAGACGATGCGGCGCACCAACACCCGGTCGAGGGTCCGAGCAGGAACACTGTGGGCGCCCTCCATCGCCACGCTTTGACCCGTCTGGTGCGCGAACGAGCGCAGCTCCTCGACGCAGCCGCTCACAATCTCGGCAACGTCGAAAGCCTCGAGCCGAACGGGCATGTCGTCGTGCGAAAGACGGGAGACGGCAATCATGTCATCGATGATCTGCAAGACGTTGCTGCCGGACTCCTCGATCAAAGAGAACTGCTTGCCGGGCGGCTCGTCGGTCTTTCGGTAACGGCGCAAGCCGACTCGCGCTGTCGCCATCATGGCAGTGACGGGACTACGGATGTCGTGCACGACCATACTGAGCAGCTCTTCTTTGCGGGCTTCGTCGCGCCACCTGGCCACCAGCGCCTGGCGGGCGTGGTCCGCCTCCCGCTCGTGGGCCTCGGCGAGAGAACGCTCGACGAAACCGCCGGTAATGTAAGCGTCGGCGGCCAGCCCGATGTCGAGCGTCAAGATCTTCGAAAACGTCTCGAGGTAACCCAGCAACTTCTCGGGCTCGGCGGCGAAAGTCTCGAACAGGCGGGCCTGGACGAAGTGCAGTTGAGCGAGGCACCCGCCCAAGTACCATTGCAGCGCAACTCTGGTCTTGGCGTGATTGAGCCCGATACGCAGGCGGCTCTCGAAGTACCCGGCATCATAGACCCCTCTTGTCATGCCGACGAAGTATTCGCGCTGAATTTCTTTGAAGCGAGCGGCAAGCGCCGCATCTGCAAGAAACGCGGCGGTCTCTTCGAAGGAGAGCATGTGCTGGTAGAGGCGCTCGACCGCATCGTCGGCGATGCTCTCGGCGAACGGCGCCAGTTCTTCGAGTCTCGCGCGGTCGTCGTCGGTGATTCCGAGGAATTCCATCCGACGCTGCCGCTCGCCGTCGTCGATGCCGACCCAAGCGAGGAGAGGTGTTTCGCTCATGGATCTTCATCGTGCCCATCGTGGCTTGCCGGAGTCAATACGGACGAGCGGCCACATCCACAGAGACAGCAGGAGGCCTAGAAGGTGCTCGGAGTAGCAGGATCCATCCTGGTTGTAGACGACGAGGCGGCCAGCCGAGAAAGCCTCGTAGACGTCCTTACGGAAGAAGGTTACGACATCACTGCAGCGGCCAGCGGACGCGAAGCGCTGGCGATGCTGGAGTCGGCCGAGTTCGATTTGGTCATAACCGACCTGCGCATGCCTGAGCTCGACGGCATCGCGCTACTGAGAGAGGTCCGTAAGCTGTGTCCACAGACGCTGGTCATACTGATGACCGCGTATGCGAGCGTCGAGACCGCGGTCGAGGCGCTGCGCCAGGGGGCTCACGACTACATGATCAAGCCGCTCGTCTACGAAGACGTGCTGGCCAAGGTAATAAGGTTGCTCGAGCGCCGCGAGCTCGCCTGGCAGATTCAGTACCTGCGCCGCGAGGTGGAATCCCGCTACGCCTTCGAGGACGTCGTCGGCGAGAGCAATGTCATGCTCGAGATCCTCACCATGGTTCGCAAGGTGGCGCCGACCAACTCGACGGTACTGATCACCGGAGAAAGCGGCGTCGGCAAGGAGGTCATCGCGCGCACTATCCACCGCGAGAGCCAGCGGCACGAGCGCATCTTCCTGCCCGTCAACTGCGGCGCCATCCCCGAGAACCTGCTCGAAAGCCAGCTCTTCGGACACGTGAAGGGCGCGTTCACCGGCGCGGTAGCGGCACAAGAAGGTCTGTTCCAGCGCGCCAGAGGCGGGACCATCTTTCTCGATGAAGTTGGAGAGCTGCCGCTGTCGCTGCAGGTAAAGCTGCTGCGCGCCATAGAAGAAAAAGAGATGCTGCCTGTGGGCTCGGCCAACCCCGTGAAGGTCGATGTACGCATAGTCGCCGCCACCAACCGCGACCTCGAACAGGCCGCCCAAGAGGGCACTTTCCGCGAGGATCTCTTCTACCGGCTAAACGTGTTCGGCATTCACATCCCGCCGCTACGCGAGCGTCGCGAAGACATTCCGCCACTACTCGAGTTCTTGGTCTCGCGCCACAACGCGGACATGAACCGGCACTTCAAAGGCGTCGATAACGCGGGCATGAAGCTGCTCATGAAGATGCCGTGGAAAGGTAACATCCGCGAGCTCGACAACGTCATAGAGCACGCGATGATCGTCGGCGACAGCGATTGGATCACCGTGGACGATCTGCCTGGACACGTTACCGGCAAAGGCGGACGCGAGGCCGCCTTTGCCGGAGACGACTTGAAGAGCGCGACTCGCTTTTACGAACGGAACCACATTGCCAACGTCCTCGAACGGGTCGATGGCGACAAGCGTAAGGCGGCCGAGCTGCTCGGAATAAGTCTTTCCTCCCTTTACCGGAAGATCGAAGAACTCGATATCTCGTAGCCGGCCGAAGTCACCATGGCGCGCGGCTAACGTTGCTAGCCCAAAAACTAGCGGCCCGAGGACTGCCCCCGGGCCGCTCGGCCGGTGCCCGCGGCCGCACGGTAGAAGAGTGCGGGCTAGCCGGCCTCGATATCAATTCATCAATTCGCAAACTTCATACGAGCATCATCCGTGCCAACGCCGCCCAATCTGTGGGGCCCTTCGCAGCCGGCCGGCACCCGCCAAAGCGGCTGCTACTGCTCCAATTGCGCCTTGCGCAATTGTCCGCTCGTTTCGACATCGTGCGTTACTTCTTACAATTGAGAGCCCTTGAAGCGTTGCTTCTCAGGCTTGACAAGGGTCGGCCGACCAGTCGGGCACCGGTCCACGCCCGGTTACGATCTCGGGACAGGCTTGCGCGATGCGTTAACCGCTCACGAGACGCCGCACCAAAGACAGGAATTCCCCGTAATCGATCGGCTTGCGGCGGCGCTGCACATAGGCCCTGGCAGCCGCCTGCGCCTCGACCTGCGCGTTCCAGCAGCCGGCAGTGAGCACCACCGGAATCTGCGGGTGCGCCGTATGGAAAGCGTCAGCAAGGCGAATGCCACTCTGACTGCTCATCTCGTAGTCGGTGATCAGCAGCCCTACGCCTTGGAGCATGCCGAGGTCGGGTAGCTCGGACGGGTTCGCATACTCGCGTACCTCGTAGCCGTCATCGCGCAGATTGGCAGCAAAAGCACTGCGAAAATCGTCGTCACCGTCCACCAGCACGATCGCACGGTTCGGACGAAGCGGGACAGCCGACGGGTAGCTCGACTCTGAATGCAGTCCCATGGGGCTTGAGAACTGCAAATTCGATGCCGTCATCGTGGGCCTCGACGGCCTGCCTGGCGCTGGCCTCGGGCGAGCTCCATGAAACGGCGGGCGAGGCTGTCGAGGCGACCGACTGCGGCGAGGATGCGCTCGGCCGCGGAGAGTCTGGTATCGATGACGGGTTTCGTGCTATTGCGTGGACGCTGGAGTTGAATCCTCGCGCGGGGCGAGTGCCTGAGCCGCCGCTCCCGGGAACAACCCACGCGCTTTCCGTACCACGTGCGATATGGCGGACGTTGGGCGGGGAGATTTGTACCCATGTAGGGGGTGCCAAGCATGGCCAGCTACACGCGCCTGAGCGCGCTCGACCGTTCCTTCCTCGATCTCGAGGACCATACCTCTCATATGCACGTAGGCGCTACGTGCATCTACGAGGTCGGCCCGCTCAGGACCGCCGACGGTGGCATCGACATCGACAAGATCCGCGACTACATCGGCTCGCGCCTACATCTGATCCCGCGTTTCCGGCAACGGCTGGCCAACATTCCGATAGAGAATCACCCGATCTGGGTGGACGACGCCAACTTTTATCTCCCCTATCACGTGCGCCACACGAGCCTGCCTAGACCGGGCGGCGAGAGACAGCTCAAGCGGCTCTCCGGCCGAATCTTCTCGCAGGAGCTCGACCGCGGTAAACCGCTGTGGGAGGCTTGGATCGTCGAGGGCCTCGAAGGCGACCGCTTCGCCATCATTCACAAGACCCATCACTGCATGATTGACGGCCTTTCCGGCGCCAGCCTGCTCTCGGTAATGAACAGCCCATCGGCGGACACCGATACCGGCACCGTTCACCGTTGGCATCCACGACCGGCGCCGCGCGACCGCGTCCTGATAGGCGATGCGATCCTCAGGCGCGTCACTGCGCCTTTCCAGCTTGCCGGGCGCCTGCTCGACAAGGTGCGCACGGACGCCATGGGCATGTGGTCCGAGCTCTATGGAATGATCGGCAGCATCGGCGAGGCCATCACGGCCTCGGTGCGCGTGGCCGCCGATACCCCTCTCAATCAGGAAATCGGCGCGCACCGGCGTTTCGACTGGCTAGTCATGGACTTGGGCGACGTAAAGGCCGTCAAGAACCGCCTGGGCGGCACCGTCAACGACGTCGTGCTGACAACCGTAACCGGCGCCGTCAGGGAGTTCTTCATTCATCAGGGCGCCCAGCCCGAGCCCGCCGAGGAAGCCGCTTTCCGCTGCTTCTGCCCGGTGGGTCTACAAGCCGCCGGTCGTGCCTCGATGAGAAGCAACGCGGTCTCGGCGATGGTCGTGGAATTGCCTATCGGCGAGGAAGCCGCACACCGCCGTATGGAGCTGGTGCGCGAGCGCACCAAGCAGAGAAAGGAGTCCGGGCAAGCCGAAGGCACCGAGATAATAGAGACGAT
>PIVZ01001056.1 GCA_003354045.1 bacterium | reverse complement strand
GTGTGCGATCGGAACCATGCCGGAGGCGACCGCCGCGGCCGAGCCACCGCTCGAGCCACCGGTCGAGTGCTCGGTGTTCCAGGGGTTGTGAGTCGGCCCGTAGGCGTCCGGCTCGGTCGTGACGGCAAGGCCGAGCTCGGGAGTGTTCGCCTTGCCGAGCGTCACGAAGCCGGCACGGCGAAAGTGCGATACCAGATAGCTGTCGTCAGCTGCAACGTAGCCGACCTCACGCAGCTTCTTCATGCCGCAGTGAAACGGGTCGCCGGCAGAGTGGACGTCTAGATCCTTCAGCAAGAAAGGCACGCCTCGAAACGGTCCCTGTGGGATGTCGGCCGAAGCCGCCAGCTCCCTGGCCTTCTCGAAGAGCGGGATGATGACGGCGTTGAGCTCGCCGTTGAGCTTTTCTATGCGCGCGATCGCCGCATCCACGAGCTCCAAGGGACTTACCTCACGCACACGCACGAGCTCCGCCTGTGCCGTCGCATCCAGTGTTGAAAATTCGTCAGCCATCGAAATTCTCCTTATGTCGATATGAGTGGAGCTTGGCGGGGGCCGATCTTACCGAAACGACCGACCAGAGTCTCGCGCCGCTCAACGCAGTCCTCTGGCCTCGAGCACACGCGCCGCGCGGCGCGGATAGTCGGTCATCAGGCCGTCTACGTCGAGGTCGAGAAGACGCTCCATTTCGGCCTCGTCGTTGATCGTCCATACGTGAACCTCGAGGCCGAGGGAATGGGCCCCCTCGACGAAGGCCTCTGTCACGACATCCATGCCCTGGAACGATGGCGGCACCTGCAGGGCCCGCCCGCGTGGCGCGTAACCATGAAAGGACCCGCTCCCGCAATGCTCGACGAACTCGAAGACCTCGAGAGCCGACGAGCCGGTGATGACGTCGTCTGCAGCCACTCTGATGCGCTCCATGACGCGCGCATCCTCGGCCGCAAGCAGAACGTCGGCGCGGGCGTCGAATCGGTCGAGCACCTCCAACACCGCCTCCTCGATGCTCGGTTCG
>PIVZ01000482.1 GCA_003354045.1 bacterium | reverse complement strand
AGGGGATCTGCCAACGTATACCGGAGCTGAGAGAAGGCCCGCTTACGTCAGGTGATCGAGTGGTTGAGATCCCGGTTCTCGGCGGGCTCCACCACGACTACCAGCTGGCGGCGTAAACGGATGAGGTAACCGGCCAGCACGGCACAGCCGGGCGCGGCATCGGGCGCAACATACACGCAGCGCCAGTCCAAGAATCCCTTCGCCAAAATGGGTGTGCGATTACCTGAGCAGACTTCATCAAGATGCCAAGTATCGCCGAGTCGGCTTTGTAGCGCTTCGCAATGCAGCGACCCTCATCATCCTGGGCGTGCGCGCTCGCGGCCAGGATCAATCCCAGTGCAGCCATCGTTACCACCGAAGACAGAATCGAACGTCTCATAACTCTCCCTCCTGGTCGCACAGCACCGGCCGGCTCGCGACAGATCTCTGCTGCACCGCTCACCCAAGTTCGTCAAGCAGCGCCTTGGCCTCCTTCAGGAGCGGAGTGTCGAAGCCTTCGGTGAACCAGCCGTAGATCTCCGACAGTAGCTTGCGGGCTTCTCCTTTCTGGCCCTGCTTGTGCCATAGGCGCGCCAGGCTCATCGCCGCGTGAAGCTGATCGAGCTTCCGATTCCGCCGACGAGCGATGTCGATCGCCTCGCGAAAACACCCTTCGGCCTCCGCCTCGTTCTCAGCAGACGAACCAAGTAGCAAATCGCCCTGGACCCTAGCGATATAGGCCTCACCGCCACGCTCTTCCGACGCGCTTGCAATGTCCCTCGTCTCAGAGATCAGCTCGAGGCTGCGGTCGTATTCGCCTTGCGCTCCGTACGCTTCGGCCAAGTTCGCCATGAAGAACCACCGCAGAACTAATTGAAACCTTCCCGACAACAACTCTAGGGCTTCTTCAAGCTCTGAAACTGCCGCATCGAACTGGCCGAGATGGATTCGAGCCAAGGCCTGCTGGAGAAACGCTATGGTCGCGTATTGTGTCAGGCCGTGCTCGTCGCAGAAGGCGGCGAGGGAGTCTACCGTCGGTTGGCCCTCCTT
Organism: bacterium; assembly: GCA_003354045.1. Lineage (GTDB taxonomy): Bacteria > Desulfobacterota > Binatia > UBA1149 > CAITLU01 > PIVZ01. The sequence goes on along the minus strand of PIVZ01000482.1, from coordinate 3,113 downwards.
GTATTCTCCTCTTACGAAGCGGACGGCGGATGCGTAAACTAGGGCGGTTGCTAGCGTCAGCGGTTGGGATAGCCCTTCTGCCAGACGCAACCCCTCACGACTCAGATCCAAGCTCTGGTCGAGAAAGCCGCGGTGCGCAAGCAGCAACGATTTGTACATCCTGCACGACACGCGGGCGTCCACTAGGAACAGCGCCGCGAGTTCCCGGTGCTCGTCGCTATGATGGCTGTCAATGACGAAGTCGAAATGCCCAAGTGCTACATCGTCATCGCCGTGGTACCACGCGACGGTCCCCAGGGACCGATGCGCTTCGACCAGGAGCCCCGGCTCCTGGCTGTTCTCGGCCAAGCTCAGCAGCTGCTCACAAAGTGTGCGCGCCTTGCCCAGCTCGGTGCGCACCGTGTACATCATCACGCGGCCCCACACCGCAAAGAACAGGCGCGTGTCATCGCCGACCTTGTGGCATAGGTCACAGGCTCTCGCGTAGGTCTTTTCCATCTCGAGGGATGCCCATCCAGTCGTGGCGATCAGCGCAGGGCCCAACGTCGTCAGGACGGCCAGTTCGCTGTGGTCGCGCTCGGTGTCCTCTGGCAGCTGACCGAGCAGCTCCAGTGCCTTGTTGAGCTGACCGATCGCCTCGCCGTAGGCCGAGCGTTCCAGAGCCTGCTGGCCCGCCAAGTGCAGGTACTCGACAGCCTTGGTCGTGTTGTCGGTGCGGCCGTAGTGATGAGCCAGCTCGGCGTAGTGTTCACTCAACCGGTAGCCATACAATTCTTCGATCGCACAGGCCGTCGCCTCGTGCATCTGCTTGCGCCGCTCGACCAAGACCGATTGATAGGCCACTTCCTGCGTGAGCGCGTGCTTGAACGTGTATTCGGGCTCGGGAAAGGCCGGCTGCTCATAGATGAACTCAGCCGCTTGCAGGTGGGCAACCAGCCGATACAGTTCGTCGTCGCTCCGGTCGGCCACCGCGCGCACAAGCCCCAGCGCAAACTCCTTGCCGACTATGGCCAGCGTCTGCAGCAAGTTCTTCTCCTCACTGCCTAGCCGGTCGATTCGAGCGGAAAGCACGCCTTGCACGGTTGTTGGCACGCTCAACTCCTCGGCTGGCCGTTCCAGCCGGTAGCTGCCCCGCTCTCCCGCCAGCACTCCTTCTTCAGCCAGCGTCTGCACGACCTCTTCCATAAAGAAGGGGTTGCCCTCGGTCTTGTCCAGGATCAGTCGCCGAATAGGATCGAGGGCCGCTTGCGCGTCCTCTTCCAGCAGCGATGTGAGTAGTTCGGCGGCTTCTTCTTGTCCCAGAGGGTCGAGCCGCAGGCGCGTGAAGTAGGTCTTGCTTGCCCACTCGTGCCGGTACTCGGGGCGGTAGTTGACCAACAGCATGATGTTGGTAGTCGCCACGCTCTCGGCCAATAGGTTGAGGAAGGCCTGGGTCTCCGAGTCGATCCAATGCAGATCCTCGAAGATGACGATCAGCGGCTGGTTCATGCTCTCGCGCACCAGCAGGCGCTTAACGGCATCCAGGGTCCTCTGCCGCCGGACTTGCGCGTCCATCTGCAGGAGCGGTGATGCCTGCTCGGAGACCCCCAGCAGGCTGAACAGGTACGGTAGCGTATCCTCCAGGGTGCGGTCCAGCATGAGGGCTTTACCGCCGATTTTCTCGCGCCTCTTGCGCTCGTCATCACCTGGACGGATTTGGAAATATTCCTTCAATAACTCAACCAGCGGCAAGAAGGCATGTGCCTTGCCGTGGGAAACCGAGAAGGACTCGAGCACCAGGTACTTGGTTTCCTGGACGACCTTGAACTCGTAGACGAGCCGGCTCTTGCCAACTCCGGCCTCGCCCATGATCGCAACGATCTGCCCATGGCCAGCCTTCGCCCGCTCCAGGGACCGCTTCATCTGCTCCATTTCGTCGTGGCGACCCACAAACCGGCTAAGGCCCCGTTGGGTTGCCACCTGGATGCGGGTTCTTAACGGACCCACGCCCTCGACTTCGTAGATGCGGACCGGCTCGCTAACGCCCTTTACCTTGGTCAGTCCGAGATCGTTGAACTTGAAGTACCCTTCGGTGAGCTTGTGGGTGTTCCCACTGGCAGCAACGGTTCCGGTCTTGGCAAGGCTCTCCATGCGCGCCGCTAAGCTGGTGGAGTGGCCGATCGGATCATACTCGGTGTGGAGATCGTCCTTGCGGATCGAACGGACGACGACCTCTCCCGTGTTCACGCCGACACGGATCTCAACAGGAGTCTTCCCTTCACAACGAAGCTTGTCACTGTAGCTTGAGAGTTTCTCGCGCATGAGTAGGGCTGCGTATAGCGCCCTCTGTGGATGGTCCTCGTGTGCAATCGGTGCACCGAACATGGCGAAGATCCCATCGCCCGTGGACTGGGCAACGTAGCCCTCGTATCGGTGAACGGCGTCCATCATCAGCTGCACAGCAGGCTCGATGATTCGGCGAGCCTCCTCGGGATCCAGGTCTTCCATCAGCTCCATAGACCCTTTGATGTCGGCGAACAGAGCGGTGATCGTCTTGCGCTCGCCTTCCAAGACGCTGCGAGCGCCCAGGATCTTGTCGGCTAGGTGCTTGGGCGTGTAGGAGCGGGGATCGCGTTGCTCCGAGAGAACTGCCGATGGGCCGACTCTCGCACCACACTCGTCACAGAAACTTGCCGTCGAACGAAGCTCAGCCCCACAACTGCTGCACGTCTGGGCGACTATGGCAGCAGAGCACGCCTCGCAGAACTTTGCTGTGTTCCGGTTCTCGTGGTTACACTTTGCGCACTGCAACGGATGGGTCCTCGATGTCCGCGTCCTCTTAACGAACGAGCGAGTTGTATCGCCTCATCGGGGAGACAGTCAACCCGCACAGCCTCACCGCAAGACTCCTCCCCGCAGTGTGCCAAAACACGGCCGAGCCAAAGTAGGATAGTTCCCGGTAACCTACGCCGCATGCCGCTGAGCTGTGCTGGCCGGTTGAACTAACCGGCCAGCACGGAAGGGCTTCGGTGGAGATACCGTCACGCGCTCCCGAAAAGACGCTGAATCCCCGAGGCGCAGACTCGCCCGTTGCTGCGCCAGATCGACAACATCTTCAATACTGATTGGCTGCT
>PIVZ01001055.1 GCA_003354045.1 bacterium | reverse complement strand
CCTCGAAGGAGTCGAGGATCTCCCGGAACTCTGCCTCACCTGCCGCTCCCGCGAGCAGGAATGTCGACGGCCAGGCGTGCCCCCTCCGTGACAGGCAGAGCTGCCCGAACAATTGAACGCCTCCGAGCGGCGCGCCGGTCGCCAGGCAGCGAACCACTGCCCGGCGCAGGCCGCGCGCGCGGCCGCCGCCGACGAAGTCCGACAGTTCCGCGAGTCTACCGCTCCCGGGGGATGGGGATTCCGGGAGATCGACGACCCAGAGTTCCTCCTGGATCTCGTCCCGCCGGTAGTAGACCGCCTCCGGCTCGGCGTCCAGAGAGTGCTGCAGCTCGTACGCGAAGATAGGCGAGGTATCGCTCGGGCAGCCACCCGAACGCGCCGAGTTCCCCCAGGGCTCCACTTTCACGATGGTATCGGCGCTTGGGCTCATGCCGCACCTCCCTGAAGCTGCTCGAGGGCGATGGCGGAACCGGCGCTCAGCCGGGCGAACAGATCGTCCCGGCGACGGCGCGCCTCATCCCGGGAGCCGGTGCTGAGCGTGCGCCGTACGCGCTGCGCGCGGTTCTGCGGCAGGTGCACGGTATAATGGCACCACCAGGTCCCATTGTTCAGCCATAAATGATGATTGGGATTTGCGGAATCGATGCGGATGGCGAGACTCATGTGCGTGACCTCCTATGTCACGCACCAGGATCCTAACTGCAACTTCTTGGAGATGGGATTCGGGCAGCGTTTTTCGCTCCCCGCGCATTGACCGCCTGTGCGGCCAACCACCTTACCTCTCCACGGCAGGTTGGCAGGCTCCCCTCCGGGTGGGGTCACCTTTCCTGATGCATGGATAGTATCCCACTCCAGACGCCGCAGTGCAAGCGCCCGGAGTGTCATAAATCCAGGGAATGGAGTCGCGTCAGGGTTTGCGGGGAACGGGCGCTGGCTCGCCGGAGTCCGGGGCCAGCCACTCGCGCAGGATGTGCTTCTGGAACTTTCCGGATGAAGTAAGTGGTAATTCAGAGA
>PIVZ01001054.1 GCA_003354045.1 bacterium | reverse complement strand
CCGACAGGGATGAAATAGAAGCAGAGCGCCAGGCCGGCGAACAATACGAGTGCGACGAGCGACAGCTCCGCGCCGAACTCTCCCCCGGTGAGCAGCGGGGACCCACTCAACTCCAGCTCGAACAGTCCGAAACTGCTCTCCGTGCCGCTGAGAGCGGTACCGACCACCGCGGCCAGCGTGAAGTTCCAGCCGAAGTGGAATCCGAAGGGCAGTGACAGCGAGCCGCTCCGCAGGAAGAGCAGGGTGAAGACGGCGTTGGCCAGAATCGCGGCGGCGAAGAGGCCCAGCAGGAACGGCAACGTCATGATGGGAAGCAGGCCCACGATGTGGGCGAGCGCGAAGTAGAGACCGCCCGCCACGATCGCCACCGGCCACCCCCAGCGCAGGGCGAACTCCCTCGTTGCCATGCCGCGAAACACCAGTTCCTCGGCCAACGCCTTGAAGAAGATCCAGCCGCACTGGCCGGCCAGGAGCATGGCGAGCTCCGTCCCGCTGAATCGGGCCGGGTGGCCCGTCACACGGGCGATACCGGCCATCAGCAGGATTCCAACCAGCAGGAGGACGGCGGCGACGCCGAGAACCGTACCGCCCAGGATCTGCCGTGCGTCGAAACGTAGACCGACCCAGTCGCGACTCCGCCGCCAGAGGTAGCGGAGGATGACAAACATGAGGGGAATGCCGAGGAGCGCGCCGACCAGGCCCTGGCTCAGGAGCGTAGCCGGGGTCTGGACCTGGTTCGATGCGAGTTCGCCGAACTCCGCTCCGGTGATGCGCATCGAGATGAAGAAGTGGACGTAGAGAATCATGTTCATGAGCACGAAGAGGCCGAAGCTCCAGAACACGACCAAGATTGGGTTGCGCGGTTTTGGCTGCATTTCCCACTTATGTGGGTTTCTCTCCTGCTGGTCTCGGTTGCGCTCCTGCTGATTTTGGCCGTTCTCCTGATTGCTCGGCTGTGATATTTGGGTTGCTTTTCCTGCTGGTTTCGATTGCTCAGTCCCTTATTTGAGGACT
>PIVZ01001053.1 GCA_003354045.1 bacterium | reverse complement strand
CCGATCTAACGTCCTGCAGCTGGTAGTTGCCCGAGTCCGGCGGGGATTCCATGAAACCCAGAGCCTCGCCGAAGGCCACGTAGGCCGCGTTTGCGCCCGGTGCCTGTCCCCAGTTCGAATGGGTGGTGCCGGTCCAGTAGAAGGGGTAGTTCGTTGCGTTGCCTTCGTCGATTATTGCGGTGGAGCTGAACAGCGGATCGATGGCCGGTGAGTTGGTCGTGGCAGGTGACCGCGTGTAGTCGACTATGCTCTGAAGCTCCTTGGCGTCCGGCAGACGCCAGTCGCCGTGGCCCGCGAAGCTCAGGCCCTCTGCGTAGGCCAGCGCGTCTTGCCAATCATATGCGGCTGCGCTGTCCGCCTGCATCCACATCAGCCCGGTGGCCTGGTCGGTGATCGTGCCGTCCCCGTTGTCGGCGAAGTCGTTTGTGCCGTAATCGAGATTGCCGCGGACGTGCCGGACGAACTGGGTCATCTCGCCGCCCTGGGGGTTCGTCCTGCCGTAGCCTTTGATGCGGCCGTCAGCGAAGTTGACGCCGAAGGTGGTTGGCATTCCTCCCATCGTCGTGCTGACGTACTCGGTGCTCGACCAGTACTGGGCATCTATGATGCGCTCGTCGGCGCTTTCGTCTCCGTACTCGAAGTCGAAGTAGTTGGTGTCGATGAACGGCACCAGGCCCGAAGTGTCGCTGCCACTCCAACCGCTGGGGTCTACCCCGCTGAAGATGATGAGCGAGTACAGCTCCTTGATGGTCGGTAGCCGCCAGTCGCCGTGACCGGCAAGGTCGAAGGTGTCGGCGCCGGCTACCGCCACATCGAACGTCACCTTCGAGCCGGGAGTCTGCTGCCACATCAAGCCGGTGACGAGGTCGGTCACGGTGCCGTCGCCGTTGTCGACGTAGGCAGGCTGGTTGCCCGAGTACTGGGCATCCTGCCCGTGAAACGCCGCGCCGGAAGCCGGACAGGTCATCGTGGTCGAGTTGCCGTAACAGAGGCTCTGATCCGTATCGACCAGTGGG
>PIVZ01001052.1 GCA_003354045.1 bacterium | reverse complement strand
GCGGTGCTGGCGAGCGCCATGGGCGCCGCGCATCGATGGCGCCGGTTGCGGCAGACTTTCTTGTCAACTCGAGACGCCAAGAACTGGGTGCACGAGGGCTCTGACGCGAGCCCGGGAGGCCGGCACGGCGGTGTGGGAGACTGGTGACTGAAACGACGACACAGCAGACGGATTTGAAAGTGGGGGTGGTCGGCTGCGGGATCATAGCCGCGACCCACGTGCCCTATATCCGCAAGGCAGGCGGTCAGGTAGTGGGTGTAGCCGACCTGTCGATCGGAGCGTCGAACGATCTCGCAGATCGCTTCGCCATCCAGCGTATATACCGAACGGTCACGGAACTGCTCGAGCGCGAGCGTCCGGACGTCGTACACGTGCTCACGCCGCCACGCACACATGCAGAGGTCGCCGTAACGACGCTCGAAGCGGGAGTGCACACGCTGGTCGAGAAGCCCCTGGCGCTCGATCCGGGAGACGTTGAGGCAATGGCCGCCGCCGCCGAGCGTGGCGGAGCGCTGCTCGTGGCCGACCACAACCGGCTTTTTGATCCTCCCATGTTGGAGGCCAGGCGGTTGTATGAGGCTGGCGAGCTAGGGGAGCTGGTGGCCGTGGAAAGCTTCCAGGCAGGCTGTGCCAGCGAGCGGCCATGGCTATCGACTCTTGCCGGGGGCGGTCTCGGGGATCTGATTCCACATCCGCTCTATCTGCAGCTCGCGTTTCTGGGTACCGTTCACGAAGTTCACGCCTACGCTTTTGCCAGTGGCGCTACCGGCGCGCCGGACGAGTTGCGAGTGCTAATGGAGGGTGAGGGCAGAAGCGGAGTGTTGACGATCTCTCTGAATGCGTCTCCCGGCCTCAACACGCTCAAGCTGTGCGGCACGAAGATGACGGTGGAAGTCAATCTGAACAACATGACCTTGATCAAGCGCCGCAACTACGCCGTGCCCAAGGTCTTGGCGAAGCCGTTGCCGAATCTCGACGAGTCCTGCCAGCTCCTCGGGCAGACGGTCAGGAATACTC
>PIVZ01001051.1 GCA_003354045.1 bacterium | reverse complement strand
ATCCGCATAACGAAGGTGTCCACCCGCACCGTGAGCAAGCAGGCCAACCTGCCGTGCGCCAACTTCCTGTTCGAGAATCACCCGTCGCTCGGCTTCGCCTTCTGCATCGACAACGTCGGCAATTGCGAGAGCAACGCCGACTGCCTGCGCTGCCAGGGCGATATAACCACGGTCTGTGCCAGCAACGGCGACTGCGGCGGCGACGGCCCCTGCGCGGCCGCGCCGGACCAGCCGATCAGCTGCGGCCGCCAGTGTCATTGCGGCTTCTGCGACAACGACCCCGACCTGCCGTGCTTCGACACCAGCGACTGCCCCGAGGGGGCGGTGTGTGAGGCCGGCGACGGCAGCCTGGGGGCCAATGCAGGCCAGAACCAGCCTAACGAGTGCAGCGCCACCGGCGAATTCATCTGCGGTGTGAGCGACACCGAGAAGTGCCCGAACACCATCAGCGGCAAGTGCTCGGAGAAGGACTACGTCGGCTGCGCCTTCCCCGGCGACCCGGTCTGTCCGAACAACAACGCCGGCGAGTGCGTGCTCGACTTCAAGCCTTGTTTCGAGGACGTGATCACCCGCACGGGCACGCCTTCGCCACTAGGCAAACACTGCGCGAACGACCCCGACACCCGGGACTGCGAAACCAACGCCGACTGCGCCGGCGACGACGTCTGTGTTGAAAACTCGTCGAGACCCACCTCGGCCGGACTGTTCTGCATCCCGGCGACCTCGTCATCTACGATCAACAGCGCCGCCGGCCTGACCGGACCGGGCGCGATCAAGTTCGAGGTCTTCGTCAAGATGTGTAGCTGCGGTGACGGCGAAATCGGCTGCGATGAGCAGTGCGACGACAGCAACACCGCCAACAACGATGGCTGCAACGAGATCTGCCAGATCGAGTAGCCATCGGCCGGCCAAGGGCGATAGCGAGGGCCCGGCCCCCTGAGGGGTCGGGCCCTCGTCGTTTGGCGCGCCCGTCGGGTTTGCCGTAGCCTGCATCGATCACTACCGACGGCGGCGGGTC
>PIVZ01000481.1 GCA_003354045.1 bacterium | reverse complement strand
CGAAGGCCCGCAACGTGCGCGGCAACCCCAACGTGTCGCTCACGATCGACACACGCGTGGCCCCTTATCGCGGCGTCACGCTGCGCGGTACGGTCGCCATCACCGACAGCGATTCGGCGCTGCGCAGACGCTTGGCCGTCCGCTATCTGGGCGAAGAGATGGCCGATCTCTACCTGCAGGCCACTGCCGCCGAGGAGGCCGGCGGAGTACTCCTCGAGGTGGACGTGACGGGCCGCTTCAGCTGGGACTACTCCAAGGACTTCTGAGCCCGGGACCCGTGCGCGGGTCGATGGAGGGCTATGACACGGCCGTGACACGGCCGCGAGGAGGATAGACAAGTGAAGCTCGACGGTAAGACTGCCTTCGTGACGGGCGCGGGCTCGGGGCTCGGCCGGGCGATCTGCCTGGCCTTCGCCGCCGAGGGGGCGCGTGTGTGCGTGACCGACATCGACGAGGATAGTGCGGCCGAGGTCGCTGCGGCTTGCGGCGAGGCGACCGAGGGGGCCTTCTCTCTGCGTTGCGACGTGGCCGATTCCGCCTCCGTGCGCGCGGCCTTCACGGCGTTTACGGAGCGTGCAGGCGATATCGACATCCTGGTCAACAACGCCGGCATCATCCACACCGATCCCGATCTGCTCGAGGCCATGGAGCAAACCACTCAAGCCCAGCTGATGGAGCTGTTCTCCGGCGGTCCGATAACCACCCACATCGATACCGTGGAGCACCTGACCGACGAGATGTTCGACCGCATGATCAAGATACATCTCTACGGCACTTTCTACTGCACACGGGAGGCATTGCCGCGCATGCGCGAGAGCGGCAAGGGCGGCCGCATAATCAACATGGCCTCGATAATGGGTACGGCGTCGCTTACGGGATTCGCGGACTACTGCGCGGCCAAAGGTGGGATTCTGGCCTTCACAAGGGCCGTGGCCCGCGAGGCGGCCAGCTACGGGGTGCTCGTCAACGCCATCTCGCCGGGCTTCATCGACACGCCGCTCGTAGATCCGCTCAGCGACGATCAGAAGAAGGCCATTACGATGCAGATTCCGCTCGGTCGCTTCGGCACGCCCGAGGAGGTAGCGGCCACGGCTGTCTTCCTGGCGGGCGAGAGTGGAACCTATTTCACCGGCCAGTCGGTGTCGCCTAACGGCGGCATCTACATGTCACAATAGCCCGCAGTCCGTTGAAGAACCCCGGACCGAGCCAGGTGCCGGGAGCGGGTTTTTCAACGGGCTGCCATGCTCTCTTGTAACCCCGGCTCTGCTTGGGCAGCATGGTCGGCGGAGTGGGGCGGCACCCCGTGCGGCTCTGCTCAGGGAACGACGAAGGATGCTTACCAGGGCGATATCCGGGCCGCCTGAGCCGGCGCCGCGAGGTGCTTCGACCGGCGGCCTGCGGCCGCGACTTTCGACTCCGTCGCGCTGTGTACGGTTGCTCGCGGCGGGGCTCGCGCTGCTGTGGACGGTTGGCCCGGCCTGCGCGCAGACGCTTCCAACCATCTACGTCACCAATTCGCAGGACGACGGTCCCGGAAGCCTCCGCCAGGCCATTCTGGATGCGAACTCCGCCGGCGGCGGCATTCGCATAGACATCGATCTTGTCGATCACGCGAGCATCGAAATAAAGAACGCTCTGCCGCCGGTAGCCGGCGCCGGCATCGAGATCGACGGGCGCGGCGTAACCCTGGTGAGCGGCAAGGAGTGCGAGCGCCCCGACGGGCGCCGTGGCTGCGACGGTCTGGTGGTGACCGGTCCCTCGATCACCGTCCGCCGCTTGAAGGCCACCGGCTTCCTCTTCGACGGCATAGCCGTGCGCGGAGCGCTGGCCACCGGCGTTCGCATTCACGAGTGCGAGTGCTTCGGCAACCTCGACGACGGCATCGGCGTCTCCGATAGCGCCGCGAACGTGACCATCGAGAACTGCGTCCTCGTGCGCAACGGTTTCCGCACCAAGGGCAAGGGGTTGTTGATCTTCGATTCCGCCCAGGTGCTGGCGCGCAACAACTTCATAGAGGGCAACCGCGACGGCGTCACGGTGAGCAGGCGCGCCCGCGCGGTGCTCGAGAACAACTTCATCATCAACAACAAGGACAAGGGGCTGGGCGTGTCAGGGGCCACAGTAGAGGGCCGCGGCAACCGTATCGTCGGTAACGGGGTCGGATCTGCCGGCGACGGTGCTCCTCCGAATGGAGACGGGCTGAGGGTTTCTCTTTCCTCTAGCGTGAAGCTCGAAGAGACTGCGATCAACGGCAACGGGGACAGGGGGGTCATCGTGCTCGACGACGCCCGGGTGCTGCTGACCGGCGGCACGATCCTGTCGAACGGCAGAGTGGGGGCGGTGGTTCGCGACCGTGGCTACATGGAGCTTCGGGGTGTCACAGTGACCGACAATGCTCAGGGTAACTTCATCGTCGAAGGCGAGAGCGCCCGTCTTGTCCGCTAGCAGTCCGTTTCCCTTCAGTTCCTGCACGCTTCGATGAAGCCGATCACGTCGGCCATCACGGCCGAGAGCGCGAAGTTCTTCGGCGTGTATACGCCGGCCACGCCGCGGTCCAGGAGGGCGCGCGCGTCGTCGTCCGGAATGATTCCGCCCACTATTACCGGTACGTCGGACATGCCGGCCTTGGAGAGGCCCTCTACGATCTGCGGCACCAGCGTCATGTGCGAGCCCGAGAGGATGCTCAGGCCGACGGCGTCGATGTCTTCTTCCTCGGCAGTAGCGACGATCTCGTCCACCGTCATGCGGATGCCCTGGTAGATCACGTCCATGCCGGCGTCGCGGGCGCGCACCGCGACCTGCTCGGCGCCGTTGCTGTGGCCGTCGAGGCCGGGCTTGCCGACCAGAAAGCGCGGAGTGCGGCCCAGCCGGACCGACAACTTGGCGACGCGCTCACGCAGGGCCACGATGTCCTCGGTGCTCGCCGGCGCCTGGCCTCCGACGCCGGTCGGTGCGCGGTACTCGCCAAACACCTCGCGCAGGGCGTCTGACCACTCGCCGGTGGTTACCGAGACCTGTGCGCAGCGGATGGAAACCGGCAGCACGTTCTCGCCCGAGCGCGCGGCGTCCCGCAAGCCGGTAAGCGCAGCGTCCACTTCGGCCTGGTTGCGGCCGCTACGGAAGGCGCTGAGCCGCTCTATCTGCTCGCGCTCGGCGCGCGAGTCTATCTTCATGAAGGCACTGTCGAGGTCCGCGGTCAGCGGCGACGGCTCGTTCTCTTCGAAGCAATTCACGCCGATCACCTTCTGCTTGCCAGCCTCGATGCCGCGTATACGGTGGGCGTTGGAGTCAACCAGGCGCTGCTTCATGTAGCTCGACTCCACAGCTTTGACGGCGCCGCCCATCTCCTCGACGCGCGCAATCTCCGCCTTGGCCTCGGTGATGAGCGCTTTGACCTTTTCTTCGACCACGCGGGAGCCGTCGAATATGTCGGCATAGTCGAGCAGGTCGGTCTCGTAGGCCATGATCTGCTGGGTTCTGAGCGACCACTGCTGGTCCCACGGTCGAGGCAGGCCGAGGGCCTCGTTCCACGCGGGAAGCTGTACGGCGCGGGCGCGGGCGTCCTTCGAGAGCACTACGCCGAGCATCTCCAAGGCGATGCGTACCGCGTTGTTCTCCGGCTGCTGCTCGGTAAGTCCGAGCGAGTTTACCTGTACGCCGTAGCGGAAGCGCCGCATCTTCGGGTCCTCGACCCCGTAGCGTTCGCGGCCGAGCTCGTCCCACATGCTCGTGAAGGCGCGCATCTTGCACATCTCTTCGATGAAGCGAATCCCGGCGTTGACGAAGAAGGCGATGCGTCCGAAGACTCGTGCGAACTCGTCCTCGCCTACGCCGCCGCGCCGGCGGACCTCGTCGAGCACCGCCTGTGCGTTACAGATGGTGAAGGCCAGCTCCTCGACGGGCGTGGCTCCGGCCTCTTGCAGGTGGTAGCTGCAAATGTTGATGGGGTTCCACTTTGGGATCTCGTTTACCGTGTAGGCGATGACGTCGGCAGTAAGCCGCATGGAGGGCTCGGGCGGGAACACGTATGTGCCGCGTGAGAGATACTCCTTGATGATGTCATTCTGGATGGTGCCTTGCAGAGTCGAGGAATCGACCCCTTGGCGCTCGGCAACGGCAACGTAGAGCGCGAGCAGCCAGGCGGCCGTCGCGTTGATCG
>PIVZ01001050.1 GCA_003354045.1 bacterium | reverse complement strand
CCGACATGATCGAGTATCCGACCATCGAATCGTTGACGCTGCCGCACAAGCTGTCGCTCGATTCGCTGAGGGTCTACTGGGCTTTGGGCGAGATTCCGCCCTTCTTCTTTCTGCTCGTGCGCCTGCTTGCGGCACACCGTAGAGAGTGGGCCTACCGGCTGCTCTCACGCATCATGGCGTGGGGGATGAAGCACGAATACGAGCGCGCCGTCGCCAAGGGTCTCGGCAGTGACGCGATTCTCAAGCTGGTGGCGCGCGGCGGCGGGCAGCAGTGGGAGGCCCTGGTGCACTTCGAGGACGGCGCCATCGCCACCTCCTACCTACCCGTGATCGCGGCCAAGAAGTTCTTCTCGGGCGACCTCACCTACACAGGCCTCGTTACCCCGATAGACATTTTCGAGCCGGAGGAGATGCTCGAGGATCTTGCCGGCCTGGGTTGGGCGCTGGAGATTGAAGAAAGCTCGAGCACAAAGGAGACAGGACAGTGAAATACGAGAACATTATCTACGAGAAGGACGACCACGTCGTGACCATCACGCTCAACCGGCCGGAGAAGCGCAACTGCATCGATACGGTCACCAACGGAGAGCTACAGCACGCATGGAAGCACTTTCGCGATGACGAAGACGCCTTCGTCGCGATCCTGACCGGTGCGGGCGATGAGACTTTCTGCGCCGGCTGGGACCTGAACGATGCCGCCGCACTTAACGACATGGGAACCTTCGACCAGTTCCGTGTGGACGTCTACAACTCGGAGGGCTACTGCGGCTACACACGCAAGGCCGATATCTTCAAACCGATCATTGCCGCGGTAAACGGCTACGCTTTCGCGGCGGGACTCGAGACCGCACTGCTCGCCGACATCCGCATCGCCGCGGAGAACGCCGAGTTCGGCGCCCTCGAGCGGCGCTGGAACATAGTGGGCGGCGACGGGCTCACCGTACGCCTGCCGCTCGTCGTCGGGTTCGCTCACGCCATGGAGATGATCATCACCGGCCGCCGCCTATAAGTACACGAA
>PIVZ01001049.1 GCA_003354045.1 bacterium | reverse complement strand
ACATCGCCTTCGACCTGCTCCGCCGCTACCGCGGCGTCGAGATCTCCATGGAGACAATCCCGGCCGACGACCAGGCGACCTTCGACATGATCGGCCGTGGCGACACCGTAGGGGTCTTCCAGATAGAGAGCCGCGCACAGATGGCGATGCTGCCACGGCTCAAGCCCCGTTCGTTCTACGACCTGGTAATCGAAGTGAGCATAGTGAGACCCGGCCCCATAGCCGGCGGCATGGTCCATCCCTATCTTCGCCGCCGCAACGGCCAGGAGGAGGTCGAGTACCCGCACGAATGCCTCAGACCGGTGCTCGAGAAGACCCTCGGCGTGCCGCTCTTCCAGGAGCAGGTCATGAAGCTGGCCGTGGTAGCCGCCGACTACACACCCGGCGAGGCCGACCAGTTACGCCGCGACATGGCCGCGTGGCGGCGGACCGGACGCATCGGCAAGCACCACGGCCGCCTGGTCTCGCGCATGAAGGCCAAGGGGATATCCGAGGAGTTCGCCGAGCGCGTCTTCGAGCAGATCCGCGGCTTTGGCGAATACGGGTTCCCGGAGAGCCACGCCGCGAGCTTCGCTCTCATTGCTTATGCGACGGCATGGTTGCGGCGCCACTATCCGGTCGAGTTCGCCTGCTCGCTCTTGAATGCCCAACCGATGGGGTTTTACTCCCCTTCGACCATCATTGATGACGCTCGCCGCCACGGGGTCGAGGTGTTGCCCATAGACGTTACCCACAGCGAATGGGATTGCACGATGGAGCTTACAGCCGACGACCTCGGCATCCGCATGGGGCTGCGCTACGTAAAGGGTCTCGGCAAGGGAGAGTGGGAGAAGATGTTCGCGACGCTCACCGACGGCCGCTTTCGCTCGGTGGAAGACTTTGCCAAGCGCACCCGGCTGGACGAGAAAGCGCTAAAGGCCCTGGCCGAGGCCGGCGCCTTCGAGAGCTTCGGCATCGACCGCCGCGAGGCCCTGTGGAAGGCGCTCGGTCTGGCCCACGAAGAGCCGGCCTCGCTGCC
>PIVZ01001048.1 GCA_003354045.1 bacterium | reverse complement strand
GTCAGCATGGACACGCTCTGAAGATCGCGACCGATGTGTTTGACCATTCGACGGAGCTCCTGGGCGAGCAGCATCCCTCGACGCTCGAGCGCATGGCAAACGTGGCAAGCATCCACCTGGATCTGAACGATCGCGAGCAAGCACTCGAGATGGCGCAGCGGGTCTACGATGTCTCGATCGAACGGTTCGGGGACACCGATGGCACACTCGTATGGGCGCGCAGCGTCCTGGCTGCCTGTCTGATCGCGCATGCCCGGCTCGGGGAAGCCGCGTCCCTCTACGAGCAAGGCCTTCCGCGTGACCCGGGCGTCGTGAAGGCATTTCAGGGCCCGCCCGAGCTGCCCCGGAGCGGACCGCAGCTGCTGGTGATGTGGGAAACCTGGTGCCCCTTCTCGCAACGCATCGTCCCGATCGCAGAGGAGATGTTTCTACGCTACGAGGAGGCCGGTCTGAAAGTCGTCGGATTGACCCGCGTCAACCGCAGCTCGAGCGACGAGCGCGTCGATCTGTTCATTCGTGACCAGAAGCTCCACTTCCCCATTCTGAAGGATAGCGGCAAGTCGTGGAGCTACTTCGAGGCGACGGGGACACCGTTCGTCGTCTTGCTCGCCGACGGGCGGGTGGTCTGGAAAGGTAGCGTGAGCACTGCCGCCGACCTCTCCGGCCGGCTTGTTCGCGCGCTGATGGCCGCCTACGAACCCGGGCACATGTAGCAGTGGGCGAGTAGCAGTGGGTGAGTAGCAGTGGGTGAGGCAGGACAATCTCCATTGGATCACCGTATGACCAGGACCTTGCCCGTCTCGCTCCAGCCCGCCACCTCGAGACGCGCGAAGTAGACTCCAGCCGGCACCGCCTCGCCGCCTGCGTCCTTGCCGTCCCAGGTCAAGGTGTGCGAACCGGCTACCAGCGCCCCTTCGTACACCACGGCCACCAGGCGACCTGCAACATCGAATAGCCGCAAACGCACGGGGGCGGCCTCGCCGAGTTCGAAAGAGAGTCGTGCCGCCGGAACGCCGGG
>PIVZ01000480.1 GCA_003354045.1 bacterium | reverse complement strand
TGGAGCTCACCGAGATGGCCGACAAGGTCATCAAGCCGCGGCTGGAAAGGGTGCCCGGCGTGGGCCAGATCCTCCTCGGCGGCTCCAACCGCCGGGCCATGCGCATCGAGCTCGACCGCAAGCTACTGGCCGCCTACGGGATCGCGCTTCACGACGTCGTGCAGGCGCTACGCACCGAGAACGTCGAGATCCCGTCCGGACGCGTCGAGGGAACCTGGCGCGAGTTCGTCGTGAAGACAGAGGGCGAGTTCGCCACGCCGGAGGGCTTCGGCAGCCTTATCGTCGCCTACCAGAACGACCGACCGGTAAGACTCAGGGATCTCGGCCGAGCACGCTACGGCTACGAGAACGAGCGCGTACGCGCCCGCTACAATGGCATCCCGACCACCGGGTTGGGCGTCGTAAAGCAGCCCGGGGCCAACACGCTCTCGGTGGCCAACGGGATCAAGGAGGAGGTGATCCGGCTCAACGGAGAGATGCCCGACGGCTTCGACCTGCGCGTGGCATTCGACCAGTCCACCTTCATCGAGCGCTCGGTTGCCGAGGTTCAGCAGGCCCTCGTCATCGCCGGCATTCTGGTGGCCTTGGTGATCTTCGTCTTCTTGCAGAGCGCACGGACGACGATGATCCCGAGCATCGTCATGCCGGTGGCCATCATATCTACCTTCGGCGCCATGTACTTCCTCGACTTCACCGTCAACAACCTCACCTTGATGGCGCTCACACTGGTGGTGGGCGTGGTGGTCGATGACGCGATCATCGTGTTGGAGAACGTCTACCGGCACATGGAAGCCGGCGAGGAGCGGCTGCAGGCAGCACTGTCGGCGAGCTCGGAGATATCGTTCGCCGTCATCGCCACCACCCTAACCCTGGTCGCCGTCTTCGTCCCCATCGCCTTCATGTCGGGCATAGTGGGGCGCTTCTTCTACGAGTTCGGTATCTCGGTGGTAGTAGCGGTGTGCGTCTCCAGCTTCATAGCGCTCACGCTCACGCCCATGCTTTGCTCGCGTTTCCTGGTGGTGAAGAGCAGCGCTGCGCGCGACAACGTCTTCGGCCGCCTTGCCCGCAGTTTCGACTCGGCCTTGACGGTTCTCTCTGCCGCCTACGCTCGATTGCTTGAACGAGCACTCGGGCACAGGCTGCTGATGGTCGCCATACTGCTGGTGGCGGTCGCGGCGACGGGCATCTTGTTCGTATCGGTGGGCAAGGAGTTCGTCCCCGACGACGACCGCGGCTACTTCGTCGCCAGCATCAAGACGCCCGAAGGCTCGACACTGGCCTACCAGGACCGCTACCAGCGCAAGGTAGAAGAGATGTTCGATCGCGCTCCGGAGATCCGCTCCTACTTTTCTATCATAGCGATGAGCTCCGGCAGCGGCGGTAAGGTCAACTCGGGAATTGCATTCGTGCGCCTGATCGACAGCGACAAACGTGAGATCACCACGCAAGACCTCGTCGCTCGAATGCGCCGCGAGGCGACCTCGGTGGTAGGGGCGGACGCCTACTTCTTCATCATCAACCCACTGCGCAGCGGCAACCGCGGCAAGCCGCTGCAGTTCGTCATACAGCACCCCGAGTTCGAGCGCCTCGTCCATTACTCGGAGATCCTCAAGCGCAAAGCCGAGGGCTTCGCCGAGTTCACGGACGTGGACACCGACCTCGAGGTCAACAAGCCGCAGTTGAGCGTGACGATAGACCGCGACCGCGCCGCCGCGCTCGGAATCTCGGCAGTAGACATCGCCGACACCTTGCGCGTGCTGCTCGGCGGCGACACGGTGACGAGGTTCAAACGCGGCAACGAGCGCTACGACGTCATCTTGCAGCTCGCCGCCGAGGATCGTTTCTCACGTGACGACCTGGCCAGCATCTACGTACGCACTGCCAGCGCCGAGTTGGTGCCGCTGTCCAATTTGGTCCGGGTGAAGGAAACCGTCGGACCGAGCTCGGTCAATCACTACGACCGCAAGCGCTCGGTGCGCATAGATGCAAACCTGAGCGACATCGATCTTGGCACTGCGCTCGAGCGCATTTCGGAGGTCGCGACCGACATTCTACCGGCGGATTTCACGACCACGCTTGCCGGCGAGTCGCGCGAGTTCACGCGCGGGTCGCAGGGCCTCATGGCCACCTTCGCGCTGGCCGTGATCATGATCTACCTGGTGCTCGCCGCCCAGTTCGAAAGTTTCGTCCATCCCTTCACGATCATGCTCGCCCTGCCGCTGGCCACGCTCGGCGCACTGGCCGGTCTCGCGACCTTCGGCATGACGCTCAACATCTACAGCTTCATCGGCGTCATCATGCTGATGGGACTGGCGACCAAGAACTCCATCCTGCTCGTCGATTTCATAAACATTCTGCGCGAGCGCGGGGTGGAGACGCGCACCGCCATAATCGAGGGCGGCAAGACCCGCCTACGACCCATCCTCATGGTGGCCATCTCGACCATCTTCGGCATCCTTCCCATCGCGCTGGGCCTCGGCGCCGGCTCGGAGAGCCGCCGGCCTTTGGGCGTGGCGGTGGTGGCGGGGATGATCACCTCAACGGCACTGACGTTGTTGGTGGTGCCGGTGGTCTACAGTCTGCTCGATGATCTCGGCGCCAAACTGCGCCGCAGGAAGATCGCTCGCCGGACAGAGGCGGACGCTCAGGGCTCTAGCTGAACGCTTCTACGAGCTCTATCAGACCGAGGGCGCGCAGGTGGGAGAAGACGCAGCCCTTGACCTCCTGCACCGTATCGCACTGCAAGGCTTCATCGGCGATCCGCGTTGCGTCGGCATAGCTCACCGCACGGATGAGCTTCTTTACCAGCGGTATGTAGAGCGCTCCCATGCTCAGCTCGTCGAGCCCCATGCCGAGCAGGAGTACCGTGTTGATCGGATCGCCGGCCATCTCGCCGCACATGCCCACGCGCCGGCCCGCCTCGTGGGCGGCATCGATCACGACGCGGATCGACTGCAGCACGGCCGGGTGCGCCGGCTCGTACATGTAGGCCACCTTGCGGTTGTCGCGGTCCACGGCGAGCGTGTACTGGATGAGGTCGTTGGTGCCAATCGAGACGAAGTCCACCTCGCGCATGATCTGCGGGGCGCGAAGAACGGCCGCGGGCACCTCTATCATCACGCCTAGCTCGATCGCGGTGGGAGGCGCGAGACCCGCCGCGCTCAGGTCGGAAAGGCACTCGGCGTAGATCTCACGAACGCGCCGCAGTTCCTCTACACTGGTAATCATCGGGAACATGATGCGCAGCGGGGTCTCGCCGGCGGCTCTCAAGATAGCGCGGATCTGCTCCGCGAAAACGGTTTCCAACTCCAGCGATACACGGATAGAGCGCCAGCCCAAGAAGGGATTGCTCTCGCGTGGCCGCATCGCAAAGACGGGATACTTGTCGGCGCCGAGATCGAGCGTACGGATGGTGACCGGACGGTCCCCCATGCGCTCGATCACTTTGAGGTAGAGAGCCAGCTGCTCCTCTTCACTCGGGAAGTCGCGATACGAGATGAAAGGAAACTCAGTGCGGTAGAGCCCTATACCTTCGGCGCCGTAGCGATCTGCCAGATCGAGCTCGCTTATCAGACCGAGGTTGGCAAGCAGGCTCACGCGGTGGCCGTCGGTGGTTTCGGCGGGCAGATCGCTCAGGTCTTCGAGCTCTCGGCGGAAGGCCAGATACTCGCTGTCCAGGCGCACGTACTCCGCCATCACCTCTTCGGTGGGACGGATGTAGACCGTGCCCGAGTTGCCGTCCACGATGATGTCCTCGGCCTCCCGGCATGCCTCGACGACTCCCTCGGCGCCGACCACCGTAGGAATCCCTAGCGATTTCGCCAGGATGGCCGCATGTGAGGTGACCCCACCGCTGGCGGTAACGATCCCCCGCAGCTTGGTGTGATCGACCGTCGCGAGGGCCGAAAGAGTGAGCTCTACACCGACCAAGACGGCATCCTCGCTCACGATCTCGATCTCATCGTCCACGCCGAGCAGGTGGCGAAGAATACGCTGTCCGGCATCGCGCACATCGATCGCACGCTCACGCAGGTAGTCGTCCCACATCGCCTCGAAGCGCTTGATGAACTCGCCGACCACGACTTTGAGGGCGGCCTCCGCCGTGAGCCCGGTGTCGTTTATCTCCTCACGCACGCGCCTCGCGAACGACTCGTCCTCGATGA
>PIVZ01000479.1 GCA_003354045.1 bacterium | reverse complement strand
GCCGGAGCCACTCAGGCGACCGCTGCGCGCCGCAGCGCAGCCTCACCCGGTCGCCGCTACGATCAGAGTCGCCTCGTAAAACTCCTCGGGGACCTTGCCTTCGCTGGGAATGACGCGGGCCCGTCCGGACAACCCGTAGAGAGCGCGCATGAGCTCTTCGAGCGCCTGCATCTTGTCGCCCTTTTCGTAGAGGTCGCAGAGCATCAACTCGCGCGGGTGTTCGAGGCAGGAGAGCATGAGGTGCAGCGTCGACGTACCTACGGAGCCGAGGCCGAGGAACGCGACGCGCTCCCCCGTGAGGTGGCGTCCTGTTTCGGCCAAGATCTTCTGGGTAGCCAGTAGAAGGGACGATGCGGTGGTCGCGTGCCCGGTAGTCACGGCGGGCAAGTTGCGTCCGGCCAGCACCGGCTTGAGCGTACGCCCATACTTGGTTGCCGAAGCGGTCAAGCCGGTCAGCGCGAGAGTCCGCGCGCCCAGGCTCTTGGCGATGCCGGCGGCCTCACCGATGCTCTCGCTCAAAGCACGTGAGTCGTCGTAAAGCTCGCCGGCGAAATAGGGGAGCATGATGTGGGCGATGCGGCCGTTAGGCAGCTCGTCCACTCCGCAGAACACAGGCGATTTGCGGAATACTCGCTCGATGGTTTCCCCGCGGTCGAGACCGTTTTGCCCGAGCAGGACGTTTGGGAGGTAGGTAACGGCGGCTGCGTGCACCGGTGGGATTTCGCCACCGGCAAAAAGCAGCATGAACGGCCGGTGGTCGAGCTTCACGTGAGGAGACTTCGGAGCGGAGGTGCCGTTGGCCGGTGGCGCCGTGGCTTGCCGTTGTGGTTGCGCCGCGTTTTCCGTTCTTGAAGTCACGTCGCCGTCGCCGGTTTCGTGCAACTGTGGCGTCGAGCCTTCGACGCCCAATTTGCCCTCCTCGAGGGCGGCTGCCTGGGTCTCGATGGTCGGATGAAGCAGGAGGCGCTGGACGCTTACCTCGAAGTTCCAGGTACGGGAGATGTTTGCGCCGAGTCGGGCGATCTTCAGAGAGTCGCCGCCGAGGTCGAAGAACTCCTCGTCGATGCCTGCCGATTCTATACCGAGCACCTCGCACCAGATCTCGTGCAGGCGAATCTCTAGCGCGGTCTTTGCCGGCTTGTTCCCGCGAGCGGTTGCGGTGCCCGCGTCCAGCGGTTCGGGAAGAGCCTTGCGGTCGAGCTTGCCGTTGGGAGTGAGCGGCAGCTTCTCCAGGATGACGAAGGATGAGGGCACCATATGGAGCTCGAGCTTCCCTTCCAGGTCCTTGCGGAGTTCCCGCGGCGTTACGGCCTGTCCGGCCACGGGCTCGACATAGGCGACCAACCGGCGGTCGCCGGCCTCAGGCTCCCACGTACAGACGGCCGTCTTCGCCACCGTCGGGTGCTCCGCAACCGCAGATTCGACCTCGCCGAGCTCGATGCGGAAGCCGCGGATCTTTACCTGCCGGTCCACGCGACCGAGGAACTCGACCGTTCCGTCTCTGCGGTAACGTCCGATGTCGCCCGTCCTGTACAGGCGCGCGGAGGGCTCGTCGCGGAAGGGATGGACGATGAAGCGCTCGGCCGTTTGCTCCGGCCTTTTCCAATAGCCGAGCGCTACGGCGTCGCCGCCGATGCAGATCTCGCCGCTCACGCCCACTGGCACGGGTTCCAGGTGCGAGTCGAGCACATAGGTCTCGGTGTTGGAGATGGTGCGTCCGAGCGGGACGTTGGTGGCCTCGGCCGCAAGATCATCGATGAGATGGATCGAGCTCAGCACGGCCGTTTCCGTCGGTCCGTAGAGAGCGAGCAGGCGCCGGGGCGGTGTTGCTTTCAATGCTTCGCGCACCCAGTGCGGATCGACGACGTCTCCACCGACTACGAGCGTGTGCAGGCGGCCGAGGGCGGCCGGAGCCTCTCGTGTAAATGCATTGAAGACGACGGGCACCATGAAGGTCACCGTGATCTCGTCTCTGTCGATCTGAGCGGCCAGCGCCTGCGGCGAAGCCACGGTTTCTTTACTGACGAGTGCGACCTGCGCCCCGGCGGCCAAGGCTCCCCAGATCTCCCATACCGAAAGATCGAAGGAGAAACTCGACGTGGCTCCCATTACGTCGGTCGGAAGGACGGCAATGGAGTCCTCGAAGAAGAGCCGTGTGGCGGCGCGGTGGGGAACCACCACGGCCTTGGGCTTGCCTGTGGAGCCCGAGGTATAGATCGCGTAGGCAGGATCTTCGCTCGTGCCCCGGCCGGCCGGGTCGGTCGAAGGCTGATCCATGATCGGCGAAACGGCATCATCGAGATAGATGCACTCGAACGGCCCGTCCGAGAAAGACTTGCCTGCATGACGCTCGGTAAGTAGCAGGCGAACCTCCGAGTCCTCCAGCATGAAGCTCAGCCGGGCCTCGGGATAGGATGCATCGAGCGGGATGTAAGCGGCCCCGGCCTTCATCACGGCCAGGGCGGCGACGATCATCTGCGGGGAGCGCTCCACCAGCACACCAACCAGGTCTCCCGGTCCCGATCCCCGCGAGATGAGAAGGTGGGCCAGGCGGTTGGCCCGTTCGTTGAGCTGCCGGTAGGTGAGCCGGTCATCGCAGTCACGAACCGCGATGGCTTCCGGTCTCTCACGGGCCTGGTCCTCGACGAACTCCGGGATGCGTTTCTCGCGTGGATAGTCTTTGCGCGTATCGTTCCATTGCTCGATTAGCTGGTGGCGTTCCGCGTCGGTGATCAGACGGAGCTCGGAAATCGGCTGCTCCGGTCGGGCGATCAGCGAGTCCACGAGAGTCGACATGTGCCCGGCCATGCACTCGGCGGTCTCCGTGTCGTAGATCTCGGTGTTGTACTCTATGGTTGCGAGAATGGTGTCGTCGAGGTCCACGACACGCAGCCCGAGGTCGAACTGGACGGCCCTTGCCTCGAGTGTGACAGCTTCGTAGTCCACACCTCCGAGGTCGAAGCCCGTTCCGGGCTCGGCAGAGATGAGTGCCGTAGACTCGTCGCGATTGATCAACGGGGCCCGATCGAAAAAGAAGGCGGCTTGAACCAGAGGTGAGCGACCGCGTTCGCCTTCCGGCCTGAGGCGCTCGACCAGCAGAGAAAAAGGCAGCTCTTGATGGTCGAGAGCGCCGTGGACGGTTTTGCGCACCCGTGCCAGGTACTCTGCGAAGCCGGGGTCGCCGGTGAAGTCCGCCTGTAAGGGCACCAGGTTGGTGAAGTACCCGATCGTCTCTGCCCACTTGGCATCGCGTCGCGCCATCATCGGGGTGCCGACCACGAGCCGCTCCTGGCCGCTGTAGCGATGGAGCATCGTCTGATAGACGGCCAGTAGAGCCATGTAGAGGGTGCAGTCGTAGCGGGAGGCGATCTCTCGCAGTCCAGCAGTCTGCTTGTCGTCGAGCCAGAAACGTACGACGGAGCCCGAATCCGAGCGGAGCTTGGGGTGTGGCCGGTCGGTGGGAAGATTGAGAACCGTAGGGACGCCGCTCAGCTCCCGTTGCCAGTACTCGAAGAGCGGCTCCATCTCGCCACTGCTGATGCGCTCGGCCTGTTGACGAGCGAAATCCGCATAGGAAGCCTGGGGGGGAGGGAGCAAGGTCGGCCTTCCCTCTACCTCTTCCCGGTAAAACGCGTCGATGTCGCGCATGAGGATGCCGAGCGACCAGAGGTCCATCGCCGTGTGGTGGCCGCAGAAAAGAATGGTGAAATCGCCCGGCGCGGTCTCGTAGACGCTCATCCGCAAGGGGCATTCGCGGGCCAAGTCGAAGACGTGCGCGCTTCCTTCCTGCAGGTGGTCGAGAAGTTTCTCACTGCTCCAGCTACTCGCATCGTGTACCTCGAAGGGAAGCTCGAGGCTCGAGTGGACCTGCTGGTAGGGAAGCCCGTCTATGGTCGTGAAAGTGGTGCGCAGCGTCTCGTGGCGCTCCATGAGGCGCTGGAAGGCTCGCCGGAGCGCATTCACGTTCAGGTCTTTCCGCGCCCTGAACGCGCGCGGCATGTTGTAGGCCGCCATTCCCTCGTGCAGCTCGTGAACGTACCAGACCGCCCGTTGGCCTGCCGAGAGAGGGGGAAGGTCGCCGTTGACGGTGACGACTCTCATCTCGGGCCGGCGGGCTTCGGGAGCCTTCTGTGAACAAGCGTCTACGAAGCCGGAGGCGAACTCCTTG
>PIVZ01000478.1 GCA_003354045.1 bacterium | reverse complement strand
CGTAGCGCCCCTGAGCTGCAGGTTACCCGCCGCCTCTACCGGTCGGGCGAATCGGAATATCTCATCAACAAGCGGCTGTGCCGGCTGCGCGACATTACCGAGCTGTTTCTCGGGACCGGCGTCGGTACCAAAGCATACTCGATCATCGAGCAGGGCCGCGTGGGGCAGATCGTTAACGCCAAGCCGGAGGAGTTACGACTGTTCATCGAAGAGGCGGCCGGGACGACGCTCTATCGTAGCCGCAAGCTGGCAGCGGAGAGGAAGATCGAGCGGACGCGCGACAACCTCCTGCGCGTCAACGACGTCGTTCGCGAGCTGGAGCGGCAGGCCAATTCGCTGAAGAGGCAGGCGCGCGGCGCCATTCGCTATCAGGAGCTCAAGGCCGAGGAAGAGGCGCTCGATCGTGGTCTCTCGGCCCATCGCGTGCGCGCACTCGACGAGAGAAAGAAGGCGCTCGAGGGCGAGCTCGATGAAGTTCGCGGTCGGGAGGCCGCCCGGCGCCGGCAGATCGAAACCGACGACGTGGAGCGAAACGAGACGCGAGCGAAGCTCGAAGAGAGCGAGGACCGCTCGGAGCGCATGCGCAGGGCCGTATACGAGGCCAAGGGCAGGCTTGGCGAGCTGGAGCAGGAGCGTCGCTACCTGGAAAGCCGGGGCGAGGAGCTGGAGCGGCTGATCGTGGAGTTGCGAGACGAGCAGACCGCCTTGGAGGGGCAGCGCTCGCGCCATGCCGAAGAGCGAACTCGTGAGGAAGGCGCGCGCGCCGCGGCCAAGCGTGAGCTACAGGAGGCGATTGCCGAGCGCGCGAGTTTGGAGCGAGAGCTTGGCGAGCTGGAGTCGGCCTACATGGAGCAGTCTTCCCGCAGGGAAGAGGTGAAGGCCGAGATCATAGAGGGGCTGGCCGCGGTCGCGGCCCTCAAGAACGAGAGGGGTAACCTCGCTCGCCAACAGAAGCTTTCTGAAGAGAAGCTGGAAAGACTTGGAGACGAGTCGGATTCTCTGTCGACCGTGGCCAGGCGGCTGGTCTCGGAGGTAGAGGCCGGACGGGCGAGCCTGGACGCGGTGGTCGAATCGACCGAGAAGACCAAGGGCGGCAAGAGCTCGGCAGCGGACGTGCTCGACCGAGCGCTGGCCCGTCAGGCTGAGGCCCAACGTGAGGCGGAGAGCCTGACGGCGAAGGCCACGAGGCTCGGCTCGCGGCTACAGTCTCTCAAGGAATTGCAGGAAACGTTCGTAGGGTACGGCGACGGCGTCAAGGCTTTCATGAGCAATGGTGGAAGGGAGGTCTCCGGGGCCAGTGCCGTCATTGCCGACGTGATAGAGATCGACGAGGGCTACGAGACGGCCGTGGCGGCGGTACTGCAGGACCGTCTGCAGTACGTCGTGGTGCCTGATGCGGCCGCGTGCATGACGGCGGCGTCTTACATGCGCGAGACGCGCACCGGCCGTGCGAGCTTCATCCCCCGCGAGCCGCGGCGGTCGGGAGAGCCGGAAGATATGCCGCCTGGTTTCTCGCCACTGGCCCAGCATCTGCGGGTTCGCGACGGTTATGAAACCGTGGTGACACCTCTCCTCGAGGGGGTGGTGGTGGCGGATTCGCTCGAACAGGCATCCAACCAGTGGAGGCTGAACGGTTACACGGCCACGTTCGTGACGCGCGAGGGCGAGGTAGTGGAGTCGAGCGGCGTGACCACCGGTGGCAGTGGGCGTCCGGTCGAAGAGAGCCTACTCACGCGAAACTCGGAACTGCGCGCCCTATCGACGTCTTTGACTGCGGCGGAAGGTAGCTTGAGCAGTGCCGTGGAAGAGCTGGCCGATACCCGCACGGAGGCCGAGCGAGCGGGAGACTGCTTGGCCGGCGTCGATGCCCGTCTGCATGAGCTCACAATCGAGCGGGTGGCAGTCGAAGGTGACCTCGAGCTGCGTCGTCAGAACCTCGTGCGCACCGAAGAGCGCGTCCTCGCAGTCGAGAGCGAGCTTGCGATGGTGGGCGGGGAGGCGAGCGAAGCCCAGACTCGCGTCCGCGAGATTGGGGCGGAGATCGAGGAGCGTGAGCGAGTATCCGCGGCGCTCGACAGGCAGAGCGCCGAGTTGGGAGCACAGATCAAGGAGATCGACGACCGCCGTCGTTCGCGTGCCTCGGTACTGGAAGCAGTGCGGGTGCGAGAGGCGGAACTCAGACAGAAGCAGGAGGCCTGTGGGCTGCGGCTGCGCTCGCTGCAGACCGTCATACAGGACCTCGATGCGAGCACGACCTCCGTACAACAGAGGGTGGAGCGTTACCGGCTCGAGGCCGCCCGCGGCGCGGCGCGGCTCGCCGATGCCGCATTGAACCCCGAGCAAGTCGAGCGTGAGGTGGCCTCGCTCGAGCGAGAGTCGGCAACGACGGACGACGCGAGGTTGCGTCTGAGAGGAGAGCTCGACGCTATCGAGCGTCGAGCTGCCGAGACCCGTAAGGGTCTGGACGAGCTGCGCGGCGAGGTCGGGCGTGTCGAGCTGCGCGTGAAAGAGTGCGAGCTGGAGAGAGCGTCTGTGACGGATGCCGTCAGGGAGCGGCTCGGGCTCGCCGTCGAGGAGTTGCTCACTGCGACGGGAGCGGATGACGAGTTCGCTGTGGGTGAGGCCGAGGAAGGGCTCGAAGCAGCGCGTAGGAAGATCAGGCGGCTGGGGACGGTGAATATGGGCGCCGTCATCGAGTTGGAGGAGATCAGCGGCCGGCTTACCGGACTGGTGTCCCAACGCGACGACCTGGAGAAATCGGTAGAGGATCTACGTGGCTCTATCGCGAGGTTGAACAGGCTCTCCAAGAAGCGCTTCCGTGAAACTTTCGAAGCTGCAAACGAGATCTTCCAGGAGACTTTCCCGAAGCTGTTCCGAGGTGGGAAGGCATCGCTGGCCCTGAGTGATGAGAACAACCTCCTGGAGACCGGCGTGGAGATTTTCGTGCAGCCGCCCGGCAAGAAGCTGGGCAACCTCAACCTGCTTTCGGGCGGAGAGAAGGCGCTCACGGCGATCAGCCTCATCTTCTCCTTGTTCATGTACAAGCCGAGCCCGTTCTGCGTGCTTGACGAGGTCGATGCGCCGCTCGATGAAGCCAACATCGGACGCTTCACTCGCATGGTCCAGGACATGAGCGCGCGTTCGCAGTTCCTGTTGATCACTCACAACAAACGGACCATGGAGTCTTGCCGGACTCTCTACGGGGTGACCATGCCCGAGCCGGGCATCTCGAAGATCGTCTCCGTTGATCTGACGGCCCGCTGAAAAATCGACGGCCAGCAATGGCCATCTACCGTCCGTTGAGGCGGCTGAGGCGTGCTCCCGCGCGGCCGGTTTTGGCACCGTGTCGGTGTCTGCCGGCAGATGCACTGCCGACGCTTGACAGCCGCGCCCCCTAGTTACTAAACTCAACTCCAAGTTCTACTGGTAGATGCAAGGCTAACTATATGGAAAGTAAGGCTTTAGAGCGCCTCGAGATGAGCGTTCAGCGTCTTCTCGACGAGCATGGCCGTGCCCACACACGCCAGCAGCAGCTGGCGGCGGCGCTTGCCAAGGGGCGTGACGAGTTGGATAAGCTCGAGGCGGAGAATCACAGGCACAAGGCCGAGCGTGCGAATGCGCGCAAACGCATCGACAGCGTCGTCAAGCGCCTGGATGCACTCGCCGCTGGCGCAGACGGGGAAGAACCGTGAAACGCGAAATAGAGCTATCCATTGCCGGTCAGCGTCTCAAGATCCGCACGGATGAGGACGAGGAGTACATGCAACAACTCGCCACCCACGTGGATGAGCAGATGCGTGAGCTCGGGCGGGGCCAGCGTGGCACCACGAGTCTGAATGTGGCCCTGCTGGCGGCGCTTCGTATCGCGGATGAGCTGCACAAGCTGCGTGCGGCCCACGGTGACTCGGACGTGGTTTTGCAGCGGCTTGCCGAGCAGATCGAAACCGTGCTCGAGCAGTCCGCACGCTGAAAGTGCTGATCGCAAGGTTACCCCTGCGGTGTTCGTGATGAGTGTAATCACTCAAACCAACGTTTATGAGAAAGGGAGCCCACCTCCAGACGCGCCGGGCCGGCGAAAGCAGTTCGGTTTCAAGGCGGCTGGACACCAAGCACCCACCTGGTTAGCCAGGTTACAGTGAGTCATTCACACGGCACAAGCGGGTATTTCT
>PIVZ01000477.1 GCA_003354045.1 bacterium | reverse complement strand
CGGTCTATCGCGACTACTACGACTCGGCGGAGTTCTGCGCGAGCTGCCACACCATAATACATCCGCTAAACGGCATACGGCTCGAGCACACATACGACGAATGGAAGAACAGCGTTTACGCCGAGCGCGGCATCGTATGCCAGGACTGCCACATGCGCTCGGTCGAAGACGCGGTCAAGGTGGCTCAGACTCTCGAGCCGGTCACCGAGCTCGGCCAGGCGGCCGAGGATGGGCCGGAGCGCTCCATCCATCGCCACTATTTCGTCGGCGGCAATGCCAACGCCGATGTGCTCGGCGGTGGCGAGAAACACGCAGCCATGGCTGAGGAGCGCCTCAAGAGTGCGGCCGCATTGGCGATAGCCACGCGCCCTGCGACCACGGCCGGTGAACCGTTCACCTACGACGTGCTCGTCACCAACGTGGCAGCCGGCCACGCCTTGCCGACCAGCCTCACGGAGCTGCGGGAGATGTGGGTCGAGCAGACGGTGACCACTCCCGCAGGGGACGTAATCTACAGCAGCGGCGGCCTCACCGCAGACGGTGAGATAGAGGAAGGCACGATCAGGTTTGGCGCCCACGGTGGCGATGCCGAGGGCAATCACACCTACAAGCCTTGGGAGGTCACGCAGTTCCTGTGGAAGCGCTTGATTGCGCCCAAGAGCACGGCCCGCGATACCACCAGAGTAAACGTGCCGGCGGGCAGCGACGGCCCGCTTCGCATCGAGGCCAGGCTTCTCTACCGCTCGGCCTCACCAGCCGCGATCAAACTGGCCATGAAGGAAAAGGCGATCACTGCCAAGATCGTCGAAATGGCCACCGCCGAAGCGACGGTCGAAGTTCGCTGATTAGAGGCGGCTGTCCGAGAACGTAGGCCGCTGAGCCGGCGTCGCTACCGCTTCGCTATTCTACCGTTATCGTCGCGTCTTCGAGAATCACGTCGTAGTGGTAGCCGAAGCCGAAGTCCTTGTCTGTGGTCAGGGTCCCGCGTACGAGCGCCACGCTTCCCACGGTGGCTTTTCCGGATGTCGTCACGGTGAGGTCGTCTTCGCCTGCGGGACCAGCCGTGCCGTCCTGCAGATGAATCCAGTTCTTGCCCATGACGCCGGACATGAACTTCACGACCTTGCCACGGATCGCGACTTCCTTACCCGCTAATGCCGCCTTTTCTGTGAAGACCTCGCCTACCGTCTTGCCGCCTTCAGCCTTCGCTATTCCGGATAGATCTACTTCGGGTTTTTTAGCGGCCGGGTCCGCGCCGTGGCCTTGCGGAATGATCGGCTCCGCGGCTTCCGTGGGTGTGCCGTCCACCACATCGACTCTTTCCACGAAGTAGACGAGGTCGAAGTTACGGTCGAGAGTTTTGCTGTGGTAATCGACCATCTCCAACCCGCGGCGGAATGCGACGGTGTCGCCCACAGCTACCTCGAGGCCCGGCGCCGCGGCCCACGCCGTCCCATCCGCGCTTTCCACACGGATGTAGACGTAGCGACCGGCGTTCAGCATCTCCGCTACCTTGCCGGTGATCTTCGTGTCGCCTTGCGCGGGGTTCGGAACGACCGGACTTGCCGGCATTGCTGCGGGGTTGGCCAGCATCGGCATAGGCAAGCCCTGCTGGCCGGTTCCTGCGCCGATCGCGATTCCTGGTACGAGCATCAGGCATACCAGCGTGACAATGCATGTATTCCTCACGAGAGGTTCTCCCTGTCTGTCTAGATCTTTTTCTCGAGCCCTTCGCCAGGCCCCCCGGATGGGCAGGGTGGGTGCTGCCCAAGAGTGATGTTACCGACCGCACTTAATGTCAAAGGGTCTTGATGTTACCCCGGCCCCTGTCGAGATGATTTGCGGGGACACACGGCGTTGCGGCCGTAGACATCTTTGACATGGCCGCGGCGTGCACGTTAGCTCGACGCAACGACTTCCGAGGGAGAAGCATGGCCGAATACCTCTTCGAAACCGACGAACATCGCGAGCTACGCGCGCAGATAAGACGCTTCGCTTCCACCGAGATCGCACCTCACGCGCACGAGTGGGACGAGGCCAACGAGTTCCCCCGCGAGCTATATCGGCGCGCGGCTGAGGTAGGCCTGCTGGGCCTTGGCTACCCGGAAGAACTCGGCGGGGGCGGCGGTAACATCGGACATGGGTTGGTTGCGTCCGAAGAAATGGTGGTCGCCGGCAAATCGGTGGGAACCTGCGTCGGCCTGGGCAGCCATGGCATCGCTTTGCCGCCGATCGTGGCTCTCGGGACCGATGAGCAGAAGGAGCGATTCGTGCGCCCGGTGATCGCGGGCGAGAAGGTGTGCGCCCTTGCGATCACCGAGCCCGGCGCCGGCAGCGACGTTGCCGCGATCAGGACACGCGCCGAGCGTGACGGCGACTGCTACGTCGTCAATGGCTCGAAGACATTCATTACGTCGGGCTGCCGGGCCGATTTCATAACGGCGGCCGTGCGAACCGGCGGCGGCAGTCACGGCGGCATATCGCTGCTGATAATCGAGCGCAACACGCCCGGCTTCACCGTCTCGCGCAAGCTTCACAAGACCGGCTGGTGGGCCAGTGACACGGCGGAGCTGGCCTTCGACGATTGCCGCGTGCCGGTCGATAACATCATCGGTGACGAGAACGCCGGCTTCATCGCCATCATGATGAACTTCGTGACCGAGCGCCTCGCGCTCGCCTCGCAGTGTGTGGCAATCGCAGAGCTGGCCTATCGCGAGTCCGTGGCCTACGCGAAGGAGCGCGAGGCATTTGGCAAGACGCTCGCCGGTTTTCAGGTGACGCGCCACAAGCTGGCCGACATGGCCACACGCCTGGCCGCCGTCCGCGCGCTCACCGGCGAGGTCGTCATGCGTCACCTCGACGGCGAGGACTGTGCCTCGCTGGCAGCCATGGCCAAGAACGCGTCCACCGACATGTGCTCCTGGGTTTGCGACCAGGCCGTGCAGATCCACGGCGGCTACGGCTACATGCGCGAGTACGTGGTCGAGCGCCTATACCGCGACGCACGCATCTATCCGATAGGCGGCGGCACGCGCGAGATCATGAACGAGATAATCGCGAAGGTGGAAGGGTACTGAAGGCGACACGGACACGGGCCGACACGCGCGTCAGCCATGGGGTGAATGCGGCGGCCGTGGCGTAAGCAGAGGCGGAGGTAACTCGGTATGCAACAGCCGGTATCTTGGGGAGGAATCGCCTACAACCAGGCGACCGAGTCGGAAAACAAGATCCACGCCGATGATGTGGCCAAGCGCTACGGGTTTCGCGGCGGCCTGGTGCCCGGCGTGACCGTATACGCCTATCTGGTACACCCGGCGGTCGAGGCGTGGGGGTTGGAGTGGGTCGCAGGTGGGAGCGCCAACGTTGTACTTGCCAAACCGCTCTACGATGAAGGCGCCTTCCGGGTCGAAGCCGAGTCGGAGGGTGAGTCCATCTACCGCGGGCGTGTTATCGACGCCGACGGCGTGCTCTGTGCCGAAGGACACGTCTCACTTCCGTCTACCGTAGCGCCGGTGCCCGAGCGCCGGGGCGACGCCCTGCTGCCGCCCGGCGACAAGCGCCCACAGGCCACACGGGCTGTGCTCGAGGAACTGAGGGAACGCGGCATGGGCGCGCTGGAACTCGACTGGACTTGCTCGGGAGAGTTCGATCGTTACACCCGTGATCTCGCACCCATGCCGGACCTGGTGCGCCCGGACGGTCAGGGCTACGCGCACGCCGCGTTCACATTGGGGCTGGCGAACTGGGCACTGGTGGCCAACGTGCGGCTAGGCCCGTGGATTCACGTGCAAAGCGAGGTCAACAACCACGCTGCGATCCCGCGCGGCAGCAAGCTTTACGTCGAGGCGAGTGTCGTAGACCTTTTCGAGCGCGGCGGCCACGAGTTCGCCGATCTCGACGTCGCAGTGTTCATCGCGCCGGACGTGCCGGCGATGAGCACTCGCCATCGCGCGATCTACAAACTGCGCGATACCTGAACGCTCGACAGGGTGTTATCAACTCGGGCGCGCCACCGTGCAGCGGCTTGCCCACGCACGCCAAGAGGCGATCCCCGTGCTGGCCGGTTAGCTCATCCGGCCCCGGACAATCACGAGGAATGGTCGTTTGGGCCGGCCGGTGCTCGTGCCTTTGACATCCATGCGACGAGCAGCGATCAGGGCTGATGCCTG
>PIVZ01000476.1 GCA_003354045.1 bacterium | reverse complement strand
GTTCCGGCCGGCGTCGGCGATGCCGTCCTGATACTGGCCGAGATCGGTTTCGCTGGGCAGGAGTCTTCGGCCGTACTGTTTGCGGATCATGTCGTCGGTGCCGTCGAAGTGGGTCTCGATAAGGCATCCGTCGTTGCCCTCGGCGTTTATCAGTCCGTCCAGAGTGTCGGCGCAGGCGGCCAGCGAGCGGATGGTCTCGGCGGTGCATTTCTTGGCTATCTTCTTGCGCGCCTTGGCTCCCACCTTGACCATGGCGGCTCGGACGTTTGCCTCGGCGTCGCAGTCGCCGGGGCCGGAAAGGGGCAGCGTACCCGCATCGTCGAGATAGAGCGTCTCACCTTGATTGAGATCGTCTCGGCACTCTTGCATCGCCTTCATCCTGCGTTTGAGGATGTCGGCACCGGCCTTGTATATGATCTTCTGACAGCCGACGTGCGCCGATACCGGCTTGCAGACAGGACATTCCTCGAGAATCATGAAGTTGCAGCTCTGCACAGTGAGACAGCAGGGGAAAGGCACCAGTTCGTCGTTCCACGTGGGCGGGCCGCCGGTCCAGTCGTCGATGAACTTCTGGCGGCGGGCGTTGACGAAGCTGCGGACCGGATTGATGAAAGAGCTGAGGTCGCCGGTCACGGGGGCGATCAGTGCCTCCATTCGGTCGATCTCCGCCAGTATGGCGACCTCGTCCCACACGGTGTTGAAGTGGAGCTGCATCCGCGTTTGGTAGTCGGCCTGTATGGAGGCGAGTCCGTAGAGCCTCCAGGGCAGGATGCTGCGCGCCCACAGGAGAGGGGCCACCGGGCCCTCGCCGAAGAAGGGGCTGCCGCCGGCGAAGGTGCCGTCGATGCCCCAGGGGATGAAGCGAAACAGTCCGTCGCTCGGGTCGGCGTAGAAGTAGTAGTTGTTGGTGCCGCCGTTGTAGCCGTCCCAGTGGCCTATGAGGGCTTCCATCGTCCAGTACGTCAGGAAGTCGTCTACGTCTACGTGCTGGTCGACCTCGGCAAGTAGCTGTCCGTCGGAGGTGTTCTGAAGCACGTCCTTCAATGCGTGAACATCGGAGGCGTTGTTGCTCTGTGTGTTGTTCTTGACGGTGAGCGTCTGTGCCCAATCGTCGCGGAAATCCGAGCGCGTGCCTTCGTAGTGATTGCCTGCGCTGCTGCCGAAGCTTCGTTCCAGGAACAGCGACTTTATGCTCTCCACGTTGGCGTAGATGCCGAGATCTACGGTGCCGCCCTCGTGGGTGACGCGAACGTGGGCGAAGTTGCAGCGCGGCGCGTGCACGCCGGCGGCGGCGAACAGGCCGTAGCCGAGGCATTGCTTGATCTTCGACGGGTCCTGCTGGGCGTTGTTGAGCGTGAGGCGGTCCAGACCGTAAAGGGTCTGATTGCCGTAGTACTCGGAGAACTTGATCTTGAGCGACGGCCTGGTGCTGCTTATAGAGCCGATGAAGCCTTTCTTGCGCACGCCGACGTTGGTTACCGTGACACCGTTTATGACGACGTCGGCCGGCACGTACTCGAAGGGAGAGGTGGGGGGACGGATCGGGCAGTGGGGGCCGAGTGAGTCGTAGCGCGGTCTCGGCTCGGTCCGCAACGCGAACCACACGGCCTGCGGCATGAAGATCTCGATATCCAGCAGGGTGTCCGGGTCGAAGAGGTCCGGCACCACGCAGCCTTCCGGCGGAAGGCCGGGGCCGGGGATGCCGCCTTGGTCGGCGTCGCAGGCATCGCCGAAGTCGTCGGCATCCGTATCGGTCTGGTCCGAGTTGTACTGCTCCTGGCAGTTGTCCTCGCAGTCGGCGATGCCGTCGAAGTCGAGATCTTCCGCGGGCGGTCCGCTTCGTAGCGGCGAGAAATCCTGCGTGGCGGTGCCCGAGTTGAAAACGTTGGGCGAGCCGAAGGTGCTCGAGGTGCCGTCGTTGTAGGCCAGAGAGTCGGGCTTTATCGACGAGCTCGGGTCGGCTTCGAGCTTGGCCACCTCTCTGCTGTTTACGCCTGTGGGCGTGCCCGCTCCCTCGCCGGTGGGACCGAACATGGATTGGGCGGTATCGCTCAGGATCTCGAAGATAGTGTCGTCGTTGGAAACCTCGAAGGGTAGGGCGCTGATGTAGGTGCCCGACCCGCTCGCACCGGCCCGCACCGCAATCCACCAGTCTTCACCCACGGTGTCGTAGCTGACGTCTTCGGCGACGTCTTCGGCCACGGTTACGATGGTCCCGGCGCGCAGATCGGACCACAGGGTGTCTTGCGAGAACACGAGCGTGGCGACCGTCGTGCCGGCGTTGTCATCGATGGTGACCTGCCAGCCGCGCACATCGAGATGGTCGGCCACGACGACCAGCTCGAACCAGTTGCCGCCGTTGCCCTGGATGCGCCCGAAGAAGGTATCCGATGCCAGACCTCCGTCGTCGTCGGCTCCGGCGTCGCCACCGTTTAGAAACCGGTCGGCCCGCACAGCGTTGTATTCGTTGAGGATAAGCGGTGCGGCCTCGGCCACGTCGGCCAGGCAGAGCAGCGCCACGAGCGATGTCGCGACCATTCGTACGATATTCATGTGTGGCGTCTCTCGATTGTCCGCGCTCGCATCGAGTCAGCATATCTTTCTGGTTTGCTGCGATGCAAGGGACGATTCGGCGGCGAGCGAGAGATGCGCGACCTGTGGGCCCGGGCGAAATGCGACCGAGATCACCAGGAGTTGTAACGATCAGTGAGAATCGCGGCGATTCGCTAGGACCGCAACGCTCAATGAAAATCACGGCTCCGCTTCTTATGCGGCCGCCGCTCGATGCGCGGCACCCACAGGTGCTCGGCTACCAGATGAACCACGCCGTCCTGCGACTGAATACGCCCGCGAACCCCGAGAAATGCAGTGGTCTTTATCAGCACCGCATACTTGGCGAAGACGTTTTGCCAGACGACGGCATTGACGAAGCCGGTCTCGTCTTCGAGTGTCATGAAGACCACGCCTTTTGCAGTGCCGGGGCGCTGGCGGCAGATGACGATGCCGGCGTAATCGGTGCGCGAGCCGTCGGGCATGGCGGCAACGGTGCGGGCATCGGGCAGGCCGCGGCGGGTGAGCTCGTCGCGCAGGGGTTCCAGGGGATAGCCGCGCACGCTGTGGTCGCCGCTCTGGTAGTCCCAGGCTATGGTTTCGAAGCGGTCGAGCGGCGCGAAGTCGGGAGATTGCTCGCGAACTTGCAAGGGAAGATCCGTAGGGCCTTCCCGCGCCGCTCTGAGAATTTCCCACAAGGCGCTCCTGCGATCGACACCCAGCGTTTCCAGAGCGCCGGCGCTGGCGAGGCTTTCGAGACTCTTGTTATCCAAACCACTACGATGGACAAAATCGCTTACATCGAGAAAGAGCGCTGCTACATCCCGAAAGGGCGTGCGTGAGGCCGCCGCCAGGATCTTGTCTGCGCTGTCCTTGCCGAGCCCCTTCACGTAACGCAGTCCCATACGCAGAGCGAAGTCCTTCATGCTGAGTTCCATGGTGCAATCCCACTGACTCGTGCAGACGTCTACCGGCAAGACTTCGACACCGTGCCGTTTGGCGTCGTCGATGATGGTCGAGGGTGAATAAAAACCCATGGGCTGAGCGTTGAGCAGCGCGCAAGTAAATTCCAGAGGGTAGTGACAGCGTAGCCAGGAAGTAGCATAGGCGATGAGCGCGAAGCTCGCAGCGTGACTTTCCGGAAAACCGTACTCGCCGAAACCGCGGATCTGTTCGAAAACGCGCTCCGCAAAGTCCTCGTCTATCCCCTTGGCTTTCATTCGTGAGATCAGGCGCTCGCGATGCCGGTCGATACGGCCGTGAAGACGCCAGGCGGCCATGTCGCGGCGCAACTGATCGGCTTCGCCCGGGGTGTAATCGGCGGCTACCATCGCGAGTTTCATTACCTGCTCCTGAAACAGCGGCACTCCCAGGGTCTTTTCCAGCACCGGGACGAGGCTTTCGTGCGGATAGACAATCGCCTCTTCTTTGTTGCGGCGCCGCAGATAAGGATGAACCATGCCTCCGGATATCGGCCCCGGCCTTACGATGCTGATCTGTATGACGAGGTCGTAGAAAGTCCTGGGGCGCAGGCGCGGCAGCATTGCCATCTGGGCACGGCTTTCAATTTGAAATACGCCGACGGTGTCGCCGCGGCAGACCATCTCGAAAGTAGCTGTGT
>PIVZ01000475.1 GCA_003354045.1 bacterium | reverse complement strand
ATGGACCTTGGCCATTGCTTCACGAAACAGCGTGAGCCCCTTTACGGATGCGATCGGCCACAAGTCCGCGCTCACGTTGTCACGCTTCCGCAGGGGATGGTTGAGCTGCTTGTCCCAGTGCATCTCGTCCAGGTAGGCGGTGTGCTCGGGATCGTCGTCGAACGGATGACCGCCGGGCACGTCGAGGTTACCGGTGATCGCACGTAGAAAGCTCTTACCGAGAACGGCCGACAGCGTGCCCTTGCCGAGGAGGCTGTTGCCCAATCCCCACGTAAGCATCGAAGGTTTGCTCGTGGCATAGAGCCTGGCCACTTCGGCGATCTTCTCCGCCGGCACCCAGGTAATCGCCTCGACCTTCTCCGGCGTGTAGGCGGCTACGCGGGCTTTCAGTTCATCGAACCCAAGGCACCACTCATCCACGAAGCTCTTGTCGTAGAGCTCCTCGTCGATGATGACGTTCAGCATCCCATAGGCCAAAGCGCCGTCCGTCCCCGGCCTCGGTTGCAGCCAGATGTCGGCCTCGCGAGCGCTTTCGCTCAGCCTCGGGTCCACGACCACGAGCTTGGCCCCTTGCTTCTTGGCCTCGAGGAACGGCGTCCACAGCGTCTTTCCCCACGACACCGGGACATTGAGGCCCCAGATGATCGCGCACTTGGTAAGACCCGGCACCGGCACGGCGCCCGGCGCGCCGATGTTGCCGTAGACGGCCCATTCGGACAGATGCTCCGCTTCACCGCAGTTCTTGCCTTGGTGAAAGTAGTTGGGGGTGCCCCATAGATTGCACCACCTCCACGCCGCCGCATCGCCGGCACCGTGAACCGAGCCGCCTGCAACCAGTACTGCCTCGGGGCCGTGGCTGTCTCTTATCGCGCCGAGCTTCTCCGCTATCTCTTGGATGGCCTGCTCCCAGGGGATCTGCTGCCACTTGCCCTCGCCTCTGCCGCCGATCCTCTTTAGCGGATAGTTCAGCCGACCCGGGTGATCGTGGTAGTCCTTGGCAGAGCCGGCTCGTGGACATATGGCCGGTTGCGGCGAGCTCGGATCGCGCTTGATCCTGACCGGCGATCCCTCCCGTATGTCCACCTCGACGTGACAGCCAAGCCCGCAAACCGGACAGGTACCCCTCTTCACTACAGTTTGATCACTCGCCGTCATTTCCAGACTCCGTTCCCCATCAGTATTCGTTGCACACCCTATGCTGATCCCATACTCGCCATTGACTCAAGCTTCCGACCACCTCGTCCCGCTCGCTCGATACAGCTCGGGAGGCGCTGTAAGGTAGCGGCGGCGAGGCAGATGGCAGAGCAGACACTGGAAGAATCCGTTGAAAAGATCGCGAACCTGGTCGTTGAATGCAACCGGATAGTGGTCTTCACCGGTGCCGGAATCAGCACCGAGTCAGGGATTCCCGACTTCCGGGGGCCGGACGGCCTGTGGACCAAGGTCGATCCGGAAGACTTCACCTACCAGAAGTTCGTCGGAGACCGGGAAACGCGGGCGCGGATCTGGCAAATGCAGCGAAGCATGGGGATCACCCGCAATGCCGAGCCGAACGCTGCCCACCACGCAATCGTCGAGCTCGACGCCCTCGGCAAGCTCGACTGCGTGATCACCCAGAACGTGGACGGACTTCACCAGAAGGCCGGCATCGCGGAAGAGAAGGTCATCCAGCTCCATGGCAACATGCAGTGGGTAAAGTGCATAAGTTGCGGCGTGCGCCATCCGTTCGAGGAAGTCGAACAGTGGATAGAGGACGGCGTCGAGGTACCCGAGTGCAAGGAGTGTGGCGGCATCCTCAAACCGGACGCCGTCTTTTTCGGCGAAGCGATGCCGGTCGAGGCAACCAGTGAGGCCGAGAGACGCTCCCGGGCCTGCGACCTCTGCATAGTCATCGGCTCCACACTGGCCGTCTACCCGGCCGGTCTCATGCCCGTCTTCGCGGTGAAAGCGGGGGCCAAGCTCGTCATCATCAACGACGGCGAAACCGAGCTCGATCACGTTGCCCACGTGCGCGTCTCGGCCAGGGCCGGCCAGGTGATGTCTTCGCTGATGGCGAAAGTGAAAGAGCAGCTGCCCTTGAACTAGCAACATTCTCGACGCCCCTGCCGCCTCGAGATCCTGAAGGATGTCCCACTGATGATGGACCAGATACGACGAGCCAAGGAGGCCTTCTACGGGCTGTGGATCGTCGCCGGCTGTTTCGTTCTCCTGTTCCTGTTCGCGGGCGCCGGTTTTTACTCGTTCAGCATATTCATCGAGCCGCTCGAGACCGACTTCGGGTGGAGCCGTTCGGCGATATCTCTGGCCATGTCGCTCTACATGATCGTGCACGGTCTGATCGGGCCTTTCGTCGGCCACGCCACCGAAGCCTATGGCCCGAAGAAGGTGATGACCTTCTTCGCAGTGATCTCGGGCGCAGCCTTCATCCTGGTAAGCTTCACGACATCGCTGTGGTTCTTCTACGGCGCCTACATTCTTCTGTCGGTAGGCACCACCGGCATCGGCTTCATCCCGGTGAGCAGCATACTGGCCAGATGGTTCGTCAGACGCCGCGGCACCGCCATCGGTTTTGCGATGCTGGGCATAGCGGTGGGTGGCCTCGTGATGGCCCCGCTGGTCGGCACACTGATCGAGCATTTCGGCTGGAGGATGTGCTTCGTGTTCCTCGGCGTCCTGGTCTGGGTGCTGGCTCTGCCGGTCACACTCTTCGTGCTAAAGGGCAGCCCGGCAGAAATGGGACTTCTCCCAGACGGAGACGAGCCGGACGTTGTCGAGAACCAGGAGGCCACGCGTGAGCAGGGAGGTCCGCCCACACCGAGCATAGAGGAAGGCTGGCCGGCGCGAGAGGCCTTTCGGACGAAGGAATTTTTCTGGGTCGTGGCAGCCTTCTTCTTTGGGCCCGTGGCTCAAATGGGAATGCTCCAGCACCAGGTCCCGCTGATCGTCGAAGCCGGCATCTCGCAGAGCGCCGCCGCGACTGCGCTAGGACTTACTGCCGGGCTGGGCGGTCTGGGCAAGCTCACGTTTGGGCGCATCTCGGAACTGGTGCCGTTTCGCTATGCGGCAATGCTCTGCTTCAGCCTGCAGGCGTTAGGGGTGCTGATCGTCTTCAACGCGCATTCGATAGTCACGGTATGGGTGTACGTGGCGATCTTCGGCTTCGCCATGGGAGGAGTCATAGTTCTCCTTCCCTTGGCCGTCGCGCATTTTTTCGGACTGGCCTCCTTCGGCGTGATCATGGGCACCGTCTCGCTCATTCAAGCAACCGGCAACGCCACCGGCGCACTGGTATCCGGACTGATCTACGACTACCTCGGCAGCTACCACTACGCCATGCTCGTATGCATGTGCCTGTACGTTGCCGCGACCTTGTGCATCTTTATGGCCGGCGACCCGAAGCCGTATGCAGCAAAATCGCGCCACGCTCGGCGAAAACGCTCACTCTAGGGTGCTGGTTAGGGACGGCAGTCGCCCCGTCAGGAACCCTCCGAATATTCACCGAACGTGGTCGCCGGGTGATGCCGACAGACGTCACTAGTGGCAGGAGTAGGGCCGACTCCGGAATTGAATCGGCCTCATCGACAACTCTCCCGGTTCTAGTTCCCAACCGACGCCGCCGTCTTCTTCGCATGATAGAACCCGAGGCCGAAGCGTTTCTTGCGTTGCAGAACGGCGAAGCCATTCTCGGCAAGGCCCTCTTCGAGCGCGCACAGACTGAATCGCGCGGCTTCCGAGTTCGGTGTCTCGAGCAGCCAGGCCAGGGGGCGGACCAGGGTGGCATCGGGCTCCTCTACGAATATCGCGCCGTCGGGGCGTAGAACCCGGCGGCATTCGGCCACTACTTGCCGCCACTCGTCTATGTGGTGAAGGATGCCGAAGATGATCACCAGGTCCTTGCTATCGTCTTCGAAGGCGCCGAGGTCGGTGGCGTCCATCTCGGCAAACGTTGTGCCGGCGATCTCGCGGCGCCGTGCAAACGTGATCTGCTCCGGCATGAGGTCGATGCCGAAGTAACTGCGCGGTCGCTCACGCATGAGAAGCTCGGCTCCGTAGCCGCAGCCACAGCCGATCTC
Organism: bacterium; assembly: GCA_003354045.1. Classification (GTDB taxonomy): domain Bacteria; phylum Desulfobacterota; class Binatia; order UBA1149; family CAITLU01; genus PIVZ01. The sequence continues at coordinate 104 of PIVZ01000475.1, read as the reverse complement.
GAGAATGTCGCGCCCGCTGCACTCCAATCCCAATGCCTTGAACGCCGGCAGCTCGAAATGCCCTTGGGCGAGACGGCGCAGTGGATTGTTCATCGCCAACAGCT
>PIVZ01001047.1 GCA_003354045.1 bacterium | reverse complement strand
GCGTCGCCGTTGATCTTGCGGGGACGTACGCGCTTTCGGGGCATGCAGGCGGACGGATTCAGGTCTGGGACCTGGAAACAGGCGAATACCTCGCGGCCCTGAAGGGCCATTCGGGTGACGTGGATTCCGTCGAGTTCATCCCGGATGGACGGTTTGCGGTTTCGGGTTCTGAGGACAAGACGGTCAAAGTCTGGGACTGGGAAGCTGGGATCTGTATCGGGACGTTGGAGGGCCATCAAAGACGAGTGGAGTCGGTCGCCATCTCCCCCAACGGCTCCTTGATCGCCTCCACGGGATGGCAAGACGAGACGGTCCGGCTCTGGGATTGGGCATCGGGGGCGTGCTTGCAGGTGATCGAGCACGAGGGCAATCCTTCGCCGATGTCCATCGCCTTCAGCCCCGATGGCTCGCGGCTCGTGGTGGGCATGGCGCAGGGCCCGATCTGCGTCTATCGCCTCACCGGCGTCCGACCCGCACCGCCAGCCGAGTCGACGCATCGCTACGTGAATGCAAAGATCGTATTGCTCGGCGAGGGGACGGTGGGCAAGACCTCGCTGGCGCATCGCTTGATCGAGGATAAGTACGTCGTCCGCGACCGCACGCATGGCATGAACGTCTGGCGGCTGGATCTGCCGCTTCCGCCCGACGCCACGTTCGAGCGTGAGGCGCTGCTGTGGGACCTGGCCGGGCAGGAGGATTACCGTCTGATCCACCAGCTCTTCCTCGACGAGACGGCGCTGGCACTGCTACTCATCAATCCGCAGAAGGACGATCCCCTCGCCGAGGCCGGCGACTGGCTCAAGGCGCTAAAGACCGCGGCCGGCAATCAGGAGTCGAAACGCGAGGCCGCGAGGCTGCTGATCTTCTCGCAAACGGACGTCGGCGGCATGAAGCTCGGCAGCGCCAAGATCGACCGGTTCCGCGAGCAGTACGGTTTCGCAGACTGGCTCGCGACAAGCGCCAAGACGGGCAAGAATTGCTCGGACTCCGAGAATAGCGGCGAGCCCTCAACGCTGAAACAGCT
>PIVZ01000474.1 GCA_003354045.1 bacterium | reverse complement strand
CAGGACGTGCTCGCCTACTCGATGTTCGCATTCCTTATCGGCTCGTCGATCTACGCCATGGCCGTTTCGGAAGTCGCGCTACAAACCCCCACCATGCCAGGCTCGGCGGGCAGCTTGATCGAGGCCATCGCCGTGGGTGTCTTCCTCTACGTCGGCTTCGAGTGGGTCACTCCGCTGGCCGAGGAGGTCGGCGACCAGCGGCTGATCGCCCGTGGGCTCTTCATCACCATCGGGCTGCTGTTCATCACTTACGCGCTCTTCAACGCCGGTCTGACGATGACCATGGCGCCGGCCATCCAAGCAGAGCCCGGGAATCCGGTCTATGCCGAGCTGATCGACAACGCCGTGGCCAAGGGCACCCTGCCCGCCGACGTGGACCGCGCGGCGCTCACCTACGATCAGGCCAAGCAGGCGTTCGGCACCAGCGTGACCCCGCACGTCCTTCTCTATCAGCGGCTGTTCGGCACCGTCGGCATCGTCGTCATAATCTTCATGAGCCTGGTGGCCTCGGTCACCTCGTTCAATGCTGGAACGATAACGGCCTCGCGCTACATGTATGCGCTGGCACGCGACGGCAGCCTGCCGAAGATCTTCAGCCGCATAAGCATCACCTACGCAACGCCCTACATGGCGCTCATAGCGCTGTCGGGCATGTGCCTGGCCATAAGCATCACCGTCTTCATCTGCGAGCACTTTCAGCCGGAGAGCTACGAGATCTTCATCTACCTCGGCTCTTTCGTCGAATGCATGATCTATACCGTCATGGCCTGCTCGGTGATCGTCCTGCGCCGCAGGCGGCCCGACGAGGAACGCCCTTACCGTATCCCGGGAGGCGACTTGATCCCGGGGATCGTCGCCGTCTTCTTCGGCTTGCTCATGATAGCGATCGTCGCCGAGAAACCCGTGGTCGGCATAGTCGTGTTGTTCGCCGGCAGCGCGAGCGCCTACTACGGCTGGAAGGTCGTCCCGAAGTTGCGCGCAAAGGCGAAAGCCTCGCGCAAGAAAAGAGGCCGGCGCCGTCCCGGCCGTCGGCCGTCCGACGATGCCGCCGGCGCTTCCCCCGATGAGGAGCAGTAGAGCCGTTTCCCGTCCTGCTCTCCGATCGAATCAGCCAGGACCCGACGCATCCAGGGTTTGTCTGGTTCGCGCGATTATCTCCAGTTTGACGGCATCGGGAAGATCGTCGAAGCAGGCGCAGTAGCCGGCCACGCGCACCACTAGCTCGGGGTGCTTGCCGGGATTCGAGCGGGCGTCTTCGAGCATCTCCGGGTCGAGCACGTTGAGCTGTAGCTCCATCCCACCGGACTTGAAGAAGCCCTTCACCAGACTGGTGAGGAGGTTGATCCCGCGGTCGCCGGCCAGCGTATGGGGATCGAATCTGAGGTTCACCGCATAACCGTTCGGCGCTATCTTCGGGTCTACGCAGGCCGCCGAGTTGAGCATGGCGGTCGGTCCCCGCCGGTCGCTCCCGTTGGCCGGTCCGAGGCTGGCGGCAAAAGGCTCTCCCGCCCTGCGGCCGCTAGGCAAGGCCCCTACTCTTTCGCCAAAGCCCACGTGACAGGTCGAAGAGTAGAACCCCGATACGTACGGGCCGCCACGGGTGTTGCGGTAACGCGCCAGCGAGGCGCTGAACATGCGCGACACCCTGTCCGCATATCCGTCGGGTAGCGGCTCGTCGTTGCCGAATTTCGCAGCCGACCGCAATGCGGCCTCCATCTCGCGGGCGTCCGCGAAATCGTTCTTACAGGCTGCAACGACCTCCTCGACCGTGTACTTGCGGCGTTTGAAGACGACATCCTCGAGTGCGGCCAGGGAATCTGCAACGTCCGCGACGCCGACGCCCTGGATGCCGCTCGAGTTGTAGCGGGCGCCTCCCTCGGTGAGATCGCGGCCCGACTCGAGGCATCCATCCACCAACATGGAGGAAAACGGCGTGGGGTGATAAAGGCGATTCCCTTCCTCGATTATCTGCAGATCCTCGATCATTCGTGAGACCATGTGGTCTACTTGGATCTCGAAGGCCTCCAGCACCATCTCCATGCTGGAGAGAGAGGCCGGCCGAGGGGTATCGGCGCCGATTCGCCGGCCACCGCCGCGGTGCCTCCCGCCATTGAGAGCCAGCTCCAAACAAAACGGCAGACTGAAAAGCGCGGCATCCGTGGACAGGAAGCTTCTGCCGGGAAGTCCCAGCTCGACGCAGCCGACGATCGCGTAGTTGCGGGCCTCTTTGATCGGGTAGCCCTGGGCCGTGAGCGCGGATATCGAAGCCTCGTCGTTGAAGAAGGCCGGCACTCCTTGCCCCTTTCTCGCCACCTCCGCTGCTCGCGCTACGTATTTCTCAGGAGAGCCGGCATGGATTCTGACTTGGTAGTTGGGATCTCTCAGGCCCGACTCTTCCATCACGTCGAGGACCAGGTAGGTGAGGTCGTTTACGGCATCGCTGCCATCGCGGTTCATGCCTCCCACGATCGCCGCCTGAACGACGAGATAGCCGCCGTGGTACTTACTGCTCAACTCGGAGATTTGAAAGACGTGCTCGGTGGCCTTTGCCGAGAAGCAAAGCAACAACTCGCGGGCGCGTTCAGGCGTGATTCTCCCGTTCTCCAGGTCGCGCCGGTAGTACGGGTAGAGATACTGATCGATCCGACCGAAAGAGATCGCCGAGTTGAATCCCTCCAGACATACGGCAAGATGCGTGAGCCAAAGCGATTGTAACGCTTCATGGAAGGAGTCCGCCGGCCCACGCGGCACCTTACGACAGATACGGGCAATCTCGTCCAGCTCGTCCGCCCGCTCTTCTCGTCCTTCGTTCGCGGCCATCCGCTCGGCCTCCCTGGCAAGACGGTCCGAGAACTCCACAACACCCTCGCAAGCAATACGCGCCGCCTGATGCAGCGGCCCCTCCTTCCCTTTCATGGACCACAGATAACCGCCCACACCGGACTTGATCAGGCGTGGGTAGTCAGGAAGGAAGTGTCCTATGCCGGCAACCTCATTGATGAGGTAGGCAGTGGCCCGCGTCTGTTCGTAGACGTAGCGAAACAACCGGCGTGGATGCGACGCAAGCGCCCGCACGGCCATGTTGCGCGTGAGCCAATACGGTAGGACCCCGAAGGCGAGCTTGGACTTCTCCGCCCACGAGATCTCGAACGGCGTGGTCTTTCTCTTATCTATCCAGAGAAGGCCCCTGCTTTCGAAGACTCCGGAAAGCTCAGGCTGAATGATTGCCGATTTACGTTTACTGCCGACGTTTCCGACTATCAGCTCGTCGGCAAAGATCCGCACTGATTTCCGGCTGAGGAGATGACGGAGCGCTCTCGCTTTGCGCACCACCATCGGATCGCTCGGAAAGTCGTGACGCTTGAAATAGTCGGTTATGAGGCTCGCCCGCTCTGTACACAGGTGAACCTTGCTGGAAAGGAGATCCCTTTTGATCCGTGCGAACCTGGACGGTTCGGCAGGCACATCCGACAAAGCGGTATGTTCTCGCATGGCGGCTGGCCCTTCCTCCATGCTGCGCGGCATCGTGGCAGAAAAGAACCCGCGCGCCACGCGTTATGTAAGCCGCTTGCTCATGCGACCCACGCTATAAACCATGCCCCCTTATCCCGAGAAAGCCCGGGGAAGATCGAAAGATAATCCGTCTCTTCTCTAAGATACCCGCGTATCAGGAGTACTTGTCCATCATGATCTTCATGGACTTCCTCATACGCTCGATGGCAACCGACAGGTCCTTGATCTCGTCGCTTGAATCGACGGTGATGTTCTTATCGAGGACTCCACGACCCATGCCGTCGGTCGCCTCCGTCAGGTAAAGCAGCGGGCCGACGATGGTACCCGACACGGCGTATCCCACAACACCCGCCAGCCCGATGGAGATCAGTAGGAGGACGATGAATACGGTGCGAACGCTCGAAGCAGGCCCGAGCACCGCCGACTTGGGGACGAAGTCTGCGACTACGCCCACCACGCGATTGTCGCCAACGCCTATACGCACCGGGGCCGCAGCCACCAGGCTATCATCGCTCTCCAGGCTCACCACGCCGCTTGCACTCAATATTTTTGCGGCCACACCAGGCTCGTCTTTCTTCAAGCTCTCGCCCGTGCCCAGACTAGCCTCCCCGCCCCAGGTTTTCTTCGCATTCGGATGGATCAGGTAAAAGCCCCGTGAGTCCACGAACAGC
>PIVZ01000473.1 GCA_003354045.1 bacterium | reverse complement strand
CGCTCTACGGTGAGGTCGCGGGCTTCGGCGATGAGGTCGCACAGGCGTTCTACGGTCAAGAACTCATCCAGCCAGCGATACGCCTCCGCGGTCTTCGCCCAAACTCCCACGTTGGCATTGCCGCCTTTGTCGCCCGAGCGCGCGCCGCAGATCGTTCCGAGCGGGACCTCGCGGCACGGGCCCTCCGCGAGTCTCACGTCGGGCGGGGCGGGCGCCGGTATGCTCGCGAAATCAGACGGCAGGCTCACCGGAGGGATCGACACCGTGTCCTCGCCTACGATCACGCGGTGGTCTACGGCCTCGGCGGAGACCAGTGCGGGCCAGTACACGCCGAACTCTTGCCCGGTGGTTGGCGGGCTGGTCATCGAGAAGCCGGGGAAGCTCGACAGGGCCATCTCTATGATCTTGTTCGAGAAGGCTCGGCCGACCTTGGCACGATCTGCGTCTTTCACCGCCACGGTCAGGAAGGCCAGGGCTTCTTCGTTTGTCTCCGGGTCCGGGCGGTCCGAGCGGCGAAGCGTTACGCTCGTCTCGGCGAACTGCTCGCGGCCGCCTACCAGCTCCCAGAGAGTCTTTTCGGCAAGGCGCGCTTTCTCGTCGATGTCGAGACCGGCCAGTATGAAGGTCATGGTGTTGCGGTAACCGCCCAGGTAATTGATGCAGACCTTTGTCGTCGGAGGCGGCGGCTCGCCGCGCACGCCGCTTACCAGTACACGATCGGCGCCTTGTTGCTCGACGGAGATGGTGTCGAAGCGTGCGGTGACGTCGGGGTTCGGATACTCCGGGCCCGCGATCTCATAGAGAAGCTGGGCGGTGACGGTGCCGACCGAGATCAATCCACCGGTCCCAGGATGTTTGGTAACGACGAAGCTTCCGTCCTCGTGCATCTCGGCTATCGGAAAGCCGGGATGAGAAAAGTCCGGCACCTCTCGGAAGAAGGAGTAGTTGCCGCCGGCACATTGAGGCCCACACTCGATCACGTGCCCGGCCACCACGGCACCGGCCAGCCGGTCCCAGTCTTCCCTCCCCCAGCCGAACTTCCACGCGGCCGGACCGACGGTCAGCGCAGCGTCGGTCACTCGGGGACAGATGACCAAATCAGCACCGCGCTCCAGAGCAGCCGCTATGCCCCAGCCGCCGAGGTAGGCGTTCGCGCTCGCCACGTCGGCTTCAAGACTCGATAGAGGCGTGCCCTTGTCCAGATGGTCGAAGGTCTCGCCTGCCGCTTGTAGGTCGTCGAGCGCAGGTAGGAGGTCGTCGCCTTCTATGTGAGCAACGGTCGCATTGAGTCCCAGCTCGTCGTAGATGCGACGAGCCGCCTCGGCGCATCCGGCAGGGTTGAGCCCGCCGGCATTGACGACGATCTTGATGTCGCGCTCGAGGCAGGCGGCGGCGACTTCTTCGAGCTGCCTGAGGAATGTCCGCGCATAACCGAGCGATTGGTCGCGCAGGCGGTCGCGCAGGAGAATCATCAGCGTGAGCTCGGCCAGGTAGTCTCCCGTAAGGACATCTATCGGCCCGCCCTCGACCATCTCACGGGCCGCGCTCAGGCGATCGCCGTAGAAGCCGCTGCAGTTGGCGACTCTGAGAACCTCGCTCACGCTCAGTCGGAGCCTTCCGCAACCCAGCTCGGCGGTCTCTTGCTGATGAATGCGGCCATGCCCTCGGCCGCCTCTTCGGAGGCGAACAGCTTGACGATCTTGGCCTCGGCGTAGGCGAACGCGTCTTCCATCGAGCGGCTCGAGACCTCGCGAATGAGGCGTTTCGCTTCCTGCACGGCTATCGGCCCGCCAAGCGCGATGGCGTCGATCTCGGCTTGCACGGCGGCCTCCAGTTCGGCGGCCGGAACGGCTTTGTGCAAAAGGCCGTAGCCGACCGCGTCTTCGGCCATGAAGCGCTCGCCGGTGAGAAACAGACGCATCGTCTGATGCACACCGACCTTGGGCAGCACGACCACGGAGATCATCGCCGGGATCACCCCGATGCGGACCTCACTGAAGCTGAGCTTGGCGGTGTCGGCACCGATCGCGATATCGGCCGAGGCGACCAGACCGATGCCGCCGCCGAAGGCGTGACCGTTTACCGCGCAGATCACGGGCTTGGGCCCGTCGCGCATGAGGCCCAGTATTTCGACGAAAGGATTGCTGCCGCCCGTCCCGGTCTTGGCGACGTCGCCGCCGCTCTTCAGATCGGCGCCGGCGCAAAAGGCCGGGCCGTTGCCGGTGAGCACGATCGCGCGCACCGCATCATCGGCAATCGCGGCTTTCAAGTGCACCGCCAGCTCGCTTACCAGCGTGGCCGAGAGCGCGTTACGGTTCTCGGGGGAGTCGAGCGTTATCCACGCCGCGCGGCCGCGCACATCGTACTTGGTAGCTTCCTGGTTGTTTCCCATCTCTTCGACCTCAGTCTTCCTTGGCGAGCGGCTCGACCACGACCAGCACATCGTCGGGATCGACCATCTGCCCTACCTCGACGCGGACTTCCTGAACCACGCCCGGAGCATGAGCAACGAGCTGGTGTTCCATCTTCATGGCCTCGAGCATCAGCAACACGGCCCCCTCCTCCACCTCGTCGCCAACTGCAACGTTTACCTGGCGGATCACACCGGTCATCGGCGCCACACAGCCGCCGGCCAGCTCTTCGCCAAGGGCGGCGGGGAAACGTGCGACCCGCGTGAGCTCGGAGGTCCCGGCGGGACCGTGCACGAAGATGCGCTCGCCGTCCTCGGCCACGCGGAAACGGCGGCGCACGCCGTCCAGCTCGACGACGATGCCGGTGGCATCGAAGCACGATGTCAACGCGCGCCGCGGCAGTGAGTCGGCCGTGCGTGCCGCGTAGTTACCCTCATCGGTCGCCGCCTCGCCCACGCCTACGGCGAAGGCTCCTTCGCCGTCTACCACGTAATCGACTTCGATCGTGCGGCCGCCGGTCTCGAAGAAAACGTCCTGTGGCCGCCAGCGGTTGTTGCGCCAGCCGGACGGTATGCTTGCCGGCAATGGCCCACCGTTGCTGTTGCGCCGCTGGTAGTCGTAGAGCGCCGCCACCACCGCGTGAGCCAGCAAGGTCTGCTCGTCCAGCCCGACTTCTCTTGCCTCCTCGGGCAAATGCTTCTCGATGAAGTGTGTATCGAGCTCTCCCTCCTCGAATGCAGCGTGAGTAAGCACTGCGAGCAAGAAGTCTCGGTTGGTGACCACACCACCTACGCCAAGCTTGCGCAGAGCGCGCACCAGCCGCCCGAGCGCCTCGTCGCGCGAGGACCCGTGGGCGATGATCTTCGCCATCAGCGGATCGTAGTGAACGCTGACCTCGCTGCCGGTCTCTATGCCGCCGTCGTAGCGAAGGCCCGGCAGCTCGACCGGCTCCCAGAGCACGATGCGGCCGGTCGATGGCAAGAAGTCATTGGTGGCGTCTTCGGCATAAAGCCGCGCTTCTATCGCATGGCCTTCAATGGCGATGTCGTCCTGAGCGACCTCGAGAGGCAAACCCTGGGCCGCCAGTATCTCTACTACGGCCGCGGCATCGCTTACAGCGGCGTCGACGACGGTATTTCGATCAATCTTTGTCCGCCAGGCGGCGACTACACAATACGACGCCTCGCAGCATTGCTCGGCACCGATGTATTACCGCTTGCTGAAAAACAGGCGCTTAAGCGAGCAGTTGCCGTCATCGATGAGTCTTTGTGTATTGGCTGCATGCACTGCCGCAACGCCTGTCCCGTGGATGCCATTGTTGGCGCACATCAGTTAATGCACACGGTCATTGAAAAAGAGTGCACGGGCTGCGAACTCTGCGTCGCACCCTGCCCGGTCGACTGCATTAGCATGCGGAGCCATGCGTGAGTGCACCCACCTACGATCTCGGCAAGCTTCATGGCGGCCTGCGGCTCCAGGGGCACAAAGCCGCATCAACAGCAGAGCCGATACTGCAAATCCCGATTCCGGATCAACTCGTATTGCCCATCACTCAACATGCGGGCGACCCGGCGCAGCCGATTGTCGGCATTGGGGAGCACGTGCTCAAAGGCCAGTTGATTGCCGAAATTGATGGATCGCTTGGCGCTCCGGTGCACGCATCATCGTCCGGCACGGTCGTCGCGATTGAGCCGTGGCCGGTATCCCGGCGTCATGGAGAGAATGCGCCGTGCATCGTCATTGAGTGCGACGGCGAAGATCGTCCCACCGACG
>PIVZ01000472.1 GCA_003354045.1 bacterium | reverse complement strand
TGGCCTGCTCCGCGTTCGCGAACTGATTTGGGCCTTGGGGTGGGTCGTAGGGAATGTGCGGGCTCATCAGGTGGAGATAGGAGAACGTCGCATCCCTGCGATGCGACTCCATCCAATCCTCGAAAGCATCGAGGATGGCCACGTCGCGCTCGCAGTTGCTGAGCTTCGTGGCGCCGAAGCCGTAGAGCCGTTGCAGGTTACGCAATACTGCCGATATCGGATTGCTGCTCACAAGCCGGTCGGGGAGCTTGAGGATGCGCAGCAAGAGGACCAGTCGCACGAAGGTTTCCCTGTCGGTCTCGTAAAAGTGCTCGACACCCTGCTCGAAGCCGAACGCCGGAGACACCCAAGGGTTGGCAGAGAAGATCGCGGTGCGATAGCCGGCTTGGGCGAAGAACTCGGGCATGGTCACCAGCTCGGAACTCAAACGATCGCGCCGCAGGTTGGCGTCGTGGGTAGAGGGGTAGACCGAGGTAAAGAGAGAGGCCACCGAAGGCTTCGTCCAGCTAGCCTGGGCGTAGGCTCTCGTGAAAGCCACGCCTTGGCGCGCCAGGCCATCGAGCCGCGGGGTCGAGCTCTGCCCGTCGCCGGCAAGCCCGGTGTGGTCGAGGCGCAGGCTGTCGATGGCAACGACAACCACGTGCGGCGCCTCGGCGGGCGCCTGCCCTTGCGCGGCGAGTGTCGTGTCGGTGCGGCTGGCCGCAACCGCAACGCCAGCAGCCACACACAGCCCCGACATCAGCAAGGGAGCCAGCACCGACGTGGCCGGCCGGCCGAGCCAGCGCAACTTGCCAGATGCCCACCACACCAGCAGGCCGGCCAGCGCCAGTGCGAGGTTGGAAGCCAAGGTGATCGGCTCGGCGATCGACGGTAGGTGAACGATGTTTATGTAAGCAACGACGACGAACAGTCCCCACACGCTGAAGGCCAGCCCCAGCATGGACTCGGGGCGGTGCCAGGACGGTGGCGTAAGTCGTCGCACGACAGCCGGAAGGATCGCGCCCGCCGCTATCCCCAGGACCGCGTACAGGCTCAGCACCATCGCTGCCAGGCGCACCGTGCTCTCGGTTTGAGCGATGGCCTTGACCTGAACGACATCTACGCAACCCCACGCCAGCGCCCAAGCTACGAACCAGCAGATAGTAGCGACAGCCGACGTACGCTGCTCATTGTGCGGCGCGATCATGCGAGCGGTCTACTTCACCGCTTGCGTCGAAGAGCCGTCGCCTGCGGCCCTCGACGAGTTCAGCGCCGACTTCCCGTGCAACACCCAGCGCGCGGTACTGACCATGAAAGTCGTCGAGTAGATGGCGTCGCAGCACAGCCCCAGAGGCATGGCGGCAAGCTTCTCCGCAGGGCGCAGGTCCGAGGCGAGGCGGTAGTAGTAGGCCCCTCTTAGAGCTGCCATGGCCGCGATCACCCACCACGCAGGCGCCCAAAGCAGCGCTGCCACGACAGCCGCCGCCGTAATCGGCACGCTTGCAACCTGCGACATGCGGTGCAGTGCGCGGAGCCGTCGGTTCTCGTTGGTCCACAGCCCTTGCCTGGAGCCGACGCCGTAGTTGACCGTGATGTAGGCCTGACCGTTGGCGTACTGGCCTTGCTTGCTGAGCAATTTGCCGAGGCTGTCTTCGGTGCCGCCGAAACCGAGCTCGAAGGCAAGTGAGTTGTCCTGCAGCAGACTGTAGCCGTTGCGCGCGATACGGATGGAGAGGTCCTGGTCTTCGTTGGAGCGAAACAAATCCTCGTTGAGCCCGCCGACGGCCTCGAGCACGCTGCGCCTGAAAGCGTCACAGCGGACCTCGACGAAGTTGACCTGGTGGACGGCTGTGTCGGGCTCGTTGACGTCGAGTAGGTTGAGGCGCGTAAAGATCCGCTCGTGAGCGGCAGCGCGATCGAAGTCGGGCATGATGGCTTTGCCGGTGACGGCGCCTACTGAAGGATCGTCGAAGTGCTTGACGACGCGGCTCAAGTAATCGCGCGAGGAGAGGCCGCAGTCGGAGGCGATCATGAACACTATCTCGCCGCTCGACTCGCTCAGCGCGCGGTTGTAGGTCCGCGCGATCCCTGAGTTGGCCGGGTTTCTCAGAGTCCGCATACGGTCTCGATAACGGTCGATCACCTCGGGGGTGCCGTCGGTGGAACAATCATCGACCACGAGAAGCTCGAAGTCGGGATAATCTTGGGCCAAGACCGACTCTATGCAGCGTGCGAGGGTATCGGCCCCGTTATAGACGGGGACGAGGACCGATATGGTCTTGGTCGACATCGTGTCTCCTTGGCTCTGTCTGGCGATTGGGCCGGCCGGCGTCCGGCACTCTACCTTAACCCGGATTATTCATGAATCGCTCTGCTGAGCAGACGATGGCGGAAGGTCAAACCCACCCGCTCTTTCAGCTCGCTCCCGCGGCCTCGGCAAGCGAGCTTCTTCGGTAGATGGTTATCGCCGGGTTGAGGCTCTGGATGAGCGGACGCTCGATCCATGCCTCGAGCGAGAACGCGGCCGCCTCGCGGTAGCCCAACGTCCCCGACTGCAGGCCCTCCAGAAGCTCGACGTTGCTGCGGCGCTTGTAGCTCATCACCCTACCGCCGACTGCCTTACGAGACGGTATCCACTCATCCGATCTCTCCTCCTCACTGCTCCAGTCCGTCTTGTAGACGACCGTCATGCCCGCCAGGCCTGCGCTGGAGAGAACCACGTACTCCGGGCTGCGCTCGCGGAATGCCTCGACGGTGCGCTCCTCGAAGTCGACGCGGTGAACTCGCGCGTCGGCCGGCATGCGCGGCAGGTAGAGGGGGCGTTGGTAGACCTCGATGACTTGCCCGGCGCTCACGTGCTGGCGCAGCCACGCCTCGGCCGCGTAGCGCGCATCGCCGACAAGCATGCGGTCGACCTCGCCGCCGTAGATCACGATGTACAGTCCCGCCGCAGCCGCCAATGCTCGCCGAACCTTCGACCAGCGGCCCGGCTCTAGCAGGTCACCGAGCGAGATGCCCGCAAGCATGGTCGCGAGCACCGCCAGCGGCATCACGTAGCGCATACTCAGCGAGAGCATCGCGCGCGCGCCAAAGAGGTAGAACGTGAGCGCGCAAGCGGCGGCCAGTATGGCCCACCACGGTCGCCGTTTCGCGGCAATGACGAGACCGATGACGGCCAGGAGCCCCGTCACCGGCCCCAACGACTCGAACAGCCGACGACTCGCAAGGCTGAACTGCGCGAGCTCAGCGGCGAACCCCCTTCCAGTCCCAAGCTCGATGGGAAAGTAGTAGGGCGCGTACTCGAGCGCGACCTCTGGCGGGAGAGTCTGGGTGAGAAAGCCGATGCGATTGAGAAAGCCGCTGGGGTTCAAAGCCACGTTGTTTGCCACCACCATGACGACGAAAGTGGCAGCGGCGGCAATCGCGCCGCCACGTACCAGCTCTCCCCACGGTCTGCGGCGGGTGAAGTGCGCCAAGGCCACCACCGGCGGTATGCCGAGGAAGAACCCGGCCCCCAGCTCCTTGGTTGAGACCGACATGGCTGCGCCGACCGCCAGGCCTATCCACCAGCGCTTGCGCAGGTCGCCTTCGGTCAGTCGCACGCCGGCGAGAAAGGCAAGCAGCAGCCAAAAGAGGTAAGGGATCTCGACGTTGGTGGTGTGGCCGTAGTAGACGACCGGGTAGCAGAACGCGGTCGTTAGCGCTCCGCCTATCGCCGCCAGCCGGCCGAAGGAACGTCGCAGGGCGAAGAAAGCGATGACGACCAGGCCAGCGCCCATGGCCGCGCTCACCAAACGCCCGAGGATGGCAAGCATCGCTAGCGTGGCCTCGGGGTCGGCCATGCCGTAGGGAAAAGAACTGGTGGGCGCCGACAGACCACCGGTCAGCACCAGCCATCCGAGGTAGGGTGCGTAAGCGGCGCCAAGAATCCACACGTGGCCGAGCGGGTACTTGAACCAAAACCAGCCGCTGTTCCACGGCTCGGCGATCAACACTCTGTGAAGCACCGAGAGCGGCGCGCCCGGCCGTATCGCATCGTTGGCCCAGGTGTCGTTGCCGTTGGGCAGACCCCAGCCGATGCCGCACAGGTTGATAGCCAGAGCGAGCGCGAAGAGGAAGGCGACAAGCAGCCGCGTTTCCCTCGCCTCGACAAGTGCGGGGCTGCCATTCGCCAGGAAAGAAGTTTGCTTGGGACTCATCCGATG
>PIVZ01000471.1 GCA_003354045.1 bacterium | reverse complement strand
CCACACCGAAGGCCTCGCCCAGGTTGCCAAGGCGCTCCTTCAAGGTCTGCTCGAGCTGCGCCAGCCGGATCTCATTGTCGTTGAAGGTCTGCTCTAGCGTCTCGCTACGTGTCTCTTCGGCCGCAAGCGTCGCGCGCGCCTGGTTGAGGAGCGCTTGCTGATCGCTCTTGGCCTTGCGGAACTCCGTCTCACGTTTGGCGTTCTCGGCACGCTCGACGCTCCAGCCGCGCTTTACCTGCTCGAGCAGCTGGTCGAGCGTGAGGGCTTTGTCGTCGGCACTCCACGCAGCATTCGGAACCGCGGCCAGCATCACGAGGGCTACCAGGACGGGCAGAGGCCTTCTCATCGGACCGCCTCCGCAGCGCGGACCGGAAGGCGGATCAGGTCAGGGGCCGCCTGCTTGCGCGCGATTCGCAGTCCCTGGCGGATGGGTAGCCGGTATTCGCCGGAAAGCGCCACCCACTGGCCGGCTTCGCCGTCCCATACGCCTATCTCCTCGGCATCGAGGGTTTGATAGACGAGCACGACGCGACCGACTCGCAGGAACTCGACCGTGCGCGACGCGCCGCCTAGCTCTATCTCTCCCCTATAGGCCTCTATCGTACGGCCATACTCGTTCTCGACCTGATAGGCCTCGAGAATACGTCGATACTTCTCGGAGTCGGCCACGTCGGCGCGCCCCATGAGCTCGCGCAACTGGGCAACACGCTCGCCGCGCTCATCAAGGAGGAAGGGAACGTCGAGGCTGACGAAGGCCTCGAGCGCATCGATCATCTTGAGCATGAGCGGCGTGAGCCCGCGGCCGACCAGGGCGACCCGCTCGATCTGTTCGTCGAGGGAGGCCGCATCGCTCTCCTGCGCGTCGATCAATTTCTGGAGTTGATCGTTATACACGCGCAATGAGTCGATCTCCTCGAGCACCTGCCGGTAATCGCGTGCGAGATCCTCGGTCTGGTCGCTCAGCTTGTCGACCGTATCCTGGGACTTGGCCGAGCTCTCGTTGCCGGTGTTTCGAACCTTCAGGACCTCTTGCAGTTCCGTTGCCGTGGCCGGCAGCGCAAGTAGTGCAACGGCAGCGGCAAGGGCCACCGCCCCGGCGACTACGCGAAGATGTGTTCTTCGTGGATGCATGGTTCCTCTTCTTACTCCGAGACTTGTCGTGAAGGCACGCGCGGTACCTCTTGTGGTTTAGCGCTACACACTCAACGGGCAAGTACTATAGGACAATGGAGCACTGACAAGTAGCCTTCTGCTCCCCTAACGCGCGAGTCGTGCATTTTATGCCCGCGGCACGTTCATGCGACCTCAGTGGACCCTTCAGTCCAGAAATCTCCCGGCCAAACCGTGGCCGGAGCAGCCAAAACGGACCGCCTGCCACAGACGTATCGCGGCTGCGACGCCCGCGGCCAAGGAAAGGGGAAAGCCCGTCTCACCGACCGGCCCATGACGCGGCGAGTCTTGTCCAGCGGCTTCGATTGGCGCTCGACGGCACGCGCGCGCCGTCGCTCGACCCAGACTGCGCGCTGTGCCAATTTCAAGGGCGATGAGACGCCAACTGGCACCCATACTCGCGCTGTCAGCACTGTGCACGCTGGCCGCCTGCGCAACCATGGACGAAGAGAGCAAGCAGGCACCGAGGCGGCTTCCCGAGGCGACCGGCGAATGCATCGTCATCCGCACGATCAGCGACTGGCAGGCTCTCGATGCCTATACCCTGCTCATCCGCCGCGGCACCGCGGACGACGACCGCATCATCGAGCTACTCCACCGCTGCCACTCGATCAAGAACGTGGACGCCTTGAACTTCTCATCCAACGACGGCCAAATCTGCGACTACCGCAACGACGTCATCGTCGCGGAAACCGAGCACTGCATCATCGGCGCCATCACCAAACGATCAGAGGCCCCAAACACGAGCCCAGACTGAGATGAGGGTAGGCGCGAGCGGCTGCCCGCGCCTAACGGAGCGATGCCAGCCAGCTTGCTATGGCCTGGCCGATTTCGTCGGGGGAGTCTTCTTGGACGAAGTGGATGCCCTTTACGGTTACCTCGGTCTGGTTGGGCCAGCTCCGGCAGAAATCGCATGCGTCGCCGCGGAGGATGGCTCCGGGGTCGGCATTGATGAAGAGCTTGGGAACCTCCGACGTTTTCAACCACTCGCCGTAGGCGGTGACGATCTCGACCACGTCGGCCGGCTCGCCGGCCAGCGGAATTTGCCGCGGCCAGGTGAGTGTCGGCCGCCGGCTTTCGCCCTGCTCCCGAAACGGACGGCGGTATACCTCCATCTCCGCCTCGGTCAGGTCGCGCTCAACGGCGCCCGAGAGCACCTGCTCGACGAAGACGTTCTGCTCGAGGATCATCTCCTCACCCGCTGGTGAGCGAAAGGCTTCGAAAACGGGCTTTACCGCATCCGGCCACTGCTCCCAGCTAAGCGGCATGACGATGGCCTCCATGTAGGCGATGCCCTTTACACCGTCGCGATGGCGATTGGCCCAGTCGAAGCCGAGGGCCGATCCCCAGTCATGGATGACGAAGGTGACGTTTTCGGTCACGCCGATCTTTTCCAGTAAAGCATCGATGTAGCGACGGTGCTCGACGAAGCGGTAGCTGTCCGGGCCGCTGTCGTCGAGCTTGTCGGAGTCCCCCATGCCGATGAGATCGGGCGCGATGCAGCGCCCGGCCCCTTCGAGATGGGGAATTATGTTTCGCCACAGATACGACGAGGTCGGGTTGCCGTGCAGAAACACGATGGGGTCGCCCGTGCCCGTCTCGACATAGGCCATGGTCTTGCCGAGTACCTCGGCTTTCTTCTTGGTGTAGCGTTCTTCTGCAGAAATCACTTCGTCGATCCTCCGTCATTGCCTCGCGCGCAGACCTGCTGCCCCAAGCGGCGTTGTCGGCGCGGGGCCGCGATGGGTTTCTCTACTAGTAGCGCTAGAGTCTGGTCGATGCACCTGTCCCGTCAATGTGCGCGAGGCCGGCGGGCCGAGCAGCCGTCAAAGCCGGCCTACTTCGTCTTCTTCTCCACCTCGTCGAGAATCCAAGAGAAGGCAGCAACCGCCGACGGCAGTCCGATGGTGCTCGCAGAAAGCGCAACGACCTGCTCGGCTTCCTCTCTGGAAACACCGGCTGCCAGCGCTTTGCGAACCGCCGAGTGAACCGGTCCCTCGCCGCGACTACCGATGGCAATCCCGAGCTTTATGAGTCGCTGGGTGCGCTCGTCAAAGGATCCGCCCTCCTCGGCTTTGCGCGAGGCGTCCCAGGCCTCGCCCAGTGCGGGGAAGCGCTCAACGAAGAGGTCGTAGGTTTTCGGCGGCTTTGGCTGTTGTGACATGTAGGCTCCTCCCTTCATCTCGGGCGACGCCGCATCTCCGCGACCGTCAGCACCCAGAAAGTCCGTGGGAGTTAGCCCCGGGACAGCGGCGGAGTCCAGCGAGCGCGCTACCTCAGATGGGCGAGGCCCGCACGGATCACCTCGTGAGTTTGGTCGGTCAGCCGGCGACGGGCCGGACGCGCGCACATGCCGGCGTTCGCCGTCGTCAAACGATTCTCGAATTGCAGCGCGTGATCGCTGAGGAAAGGCTTCGCCGTGTCAGCGGCCGCCTTTCTTCGCGATCTTTGCTTTCTTTGCCTTCAACGTCTTGGCCAGGTCGGCAACCGTTGCGCGGTCTAAACGCTCGACCAACCGCGCGCGTAGCTTCCCCCAATCATCGTGCATCGGGCACGGAGAGTCGTCGGAGCAGTCCGGCAAGCCGAGGAAGCAGCCACGAAACGTGTTCTCCCCATCAACGCATTCGAGCACGTCGAGGACGCTTATACGATGCGGCGGCATTGCCAGCCTGACACCCCCCGTGGGTCCCTTGAAGGAGTCGAGAAAGCCCCCCTGCACCAGCTGCCCGACCAGCTTGGCCAGGAACGGGTAGGGTATCTCCTCGGCCTCGGCGACGTCGCGAACGCGCGTCATCTCCGATGCCCCCTTCTGCGCGAGGAAGACCAACGTACGCACTGCATACTGCGCTGGAGCTGATACACTTAGGCCCATGCCACACACTTAGACCATATACGCATCTCTGTCACCTATTTCTTACAATAAAGTCTGAATCTTTGCGCTCAGGCGCGCCCTAGCCCCTTTCAGGCGAAGGGGATAGCTATTTTGATGAACTTATGGCCGGGTTACGCTTTCTGT
>PIVZ01000470.1 GCA_003354045.1 bacterium | reverse complement strand
CGTCGTGTTGATGTTCACCTACCGCTCGTTCGTGGCCGGCATCATCATGTTGCTTCCTCTGCTGGCCTCTAACTTCACGATCAACGCCTACATGGGCTACAAGGGCATGGGGATCAACATCAACACGCTGCCGGTGGTCACCGTGGGGGTAGGGTTCGGTATCGACTATGGCCTCTACATAGTCAGTAGAACGATAGAAGTGTACTTCGATCTCGAAGGTCAGTACGACGAGAGTAGAAACGACGAACGGGTGCTCGCTGCCGTGCACAGAGCGATCTGTACAGCCGGCAAGGCGGTGACGTTCGTCTCGGCCACGCTGATCTTCTCGACGTTGTTCTGGCTGATCTCGGACATTCGCTTCAATGCCGACATGGGTCTGCTGCTGGCGATCTGGATGACGGTCAGCTGGTCGGCCTCGCTCACGCTGCTGCCCGTGGTGATGGCGCTGATAAAGCCGAAGTTCATCCAGCGCAAGCCGGTAATCGACGCAGGCTGAGCGAGATCTGGAAATCGTCTGGCGCGAGTCGTGCGGGTCTTCTGGGCCCGTACGACTCGGCGCTGACAGGCAACCAAGGGCCGGATATGCGAGTAGCCGAGAGGCGCGCGTATCCGGCCCTTCTCTCGATCGCACCGTGATTCACCCAGACCATCGATCGGTACGGCTCGACTTGTCGGCGCAAGCCTGTCCAGGCATGATCGATCGCGCGATGACCGTTCCCGTCAGGAGATGGAAGCTTGATTGAAGCCCGCGGCTTGACCAAGGACTACGGTCTCCATCGTGCCGTCGACGACGTCTCGTTCACCATTCAGACCGGTGAGATAGTGGGTCTTCTCGGCCCTAACGGCTCCGGAAAGACGACCATCATGCGCATGCTCACCGGCTTCTTCTCGCCGACGGCGGGGGGTTGCAGCATCGCCGGAATAGACATCGGCGAGAGCTCGAGGGAGGCCCGCAAGCAGATAGGCTACCTCCCTGAGCAGGTCGCTCTGTACCCCGACATGAAGGTGGCCGGCTTCCTTACCTTCGTGGCCAAGGTGCGTGAGGTGACCGGGTCGGTGGTCGAAAGCGTGGAAGCGGCGATCGACATATGCGGTCTCACGGACGTTGCCGGCCGCTATATCGGCAATCTCTCGCGAGGCTACCGCCAGCGTGTAGGGATCGCCCAGGCCATCATCCATCAGCCGCAGGTGCTCATCCTCGACGAGCCGACCGTGGGGCTCGACCCGCGCCAGATAGTCGAGATCCGCGGCTTGATCAGGAAGTTGTCGGGGCTAGCGACGGTGCTTCTTTCGACCCATATCCTCCCCGAGGTGAGCCTCACCTGCCAGCGCGTGCTCATCCTCGACAAGGGCCGCCTGATTGCCAAGGACACGGCGGAAGGGCTCATGGAGAAGACCGCCGGCCAGGGTGAGACCCTGCTGCGCGTGCAGGCGCCCGAGGGAGAGGTGCTGGCCGTGGCGCGAGCCTGCGACGGCGTCGAAAGCGTCGAGGTGAGCGAGCGTGGCACCGGCGGGGAGCTCTGCCTGACCATACGGGCTGCCGTGGGCAGCGACGTGCGTCCCGCCGTCGGGCGGGCCGTGATAGAGCGCGGCTGGGCTCTCCACGAGCTCAGCCCCAAGCTGCTGAGCCTCGAAGAGCTGTTCGTGCGCATTCTCGACGGCGCGCACAGGAGCGACGGATGAGGCCGTTTCTCGCGCTGCTCGGCAAGGAGCTGCGAGCCTTCTTTGCCGCACCTCTGGTCTACTTCGTAGGCGCGGTCTTTCTGGCGCTCTCCGGTTACTACTTCTACACGGACCTCAATGCCTTCATCACGTTCGGTTTTGGCGAGAGCATCGTCGAGCACCTCTGGCAACGCCTCTTCAACGACATCGTCAGGGTTGTGATCACGGTCATCCCGTTGGTGACGATGCGCGTCTACGCCGAGGAGAAGCATCTGGGGACGATGGAGCTTCTCTACACGGCTCCGATTCGTGACGGCGAGATTCTGGCATCCAAGTACCTGGCCTGCATGGCGGTCTTCGGGCTGCTGCTCGGGTCCACGATGCTCTACCCGGCGATGCTCTATCGCATCCAGGCCTACGACCTCACGCAGCTCTACGGGGTCTACCTCGGTCTGTTCCTGCTGGTGAGTGCCATGGTCTCGGTGGGCGTCTTCATCTCCTCTCTAACCAAGACCCAGCTGATTGCGGCAGTCTTCACCTATGGCGCCGTGCTCTTGCTCTGGAACCTTACGTGGAACGAGGCTGCCGTTCCCAACGATCTGCTCGGCGCGGTCTCTCAGCTGTGCGCCTATAACCACTTCGAGCCTTTCGCCCGCGGCATCGTCGATCTGAAGGACGTCGCATACTTCGTCTGCGTGACCCTGTTCATGTTCTTCCTCACCATGCGCTCCATGGAGTCCAGGCAGTGGAGGGGGCGCAGATGATCTCCTACACCTGGCGGCGCTATCTGCAGCTCTGTCTGGCCGCTTTCGGGGTCTTTGCGGTGCTGGTCGGTGTGGTGGCCCTGGCCTATGTCCACAACGTGCGCGTGGACCTCAGCGCCGGCAGCCGCTTCACGCTTACCGACCACGCTCACAAGGTGCTCGATACGGTGGACACCGCGATCAAGGTGACCTCGTTCATCAGGACCGAGGACCCGCGCAACCCCATCATCAAGGACCTGCTGTGGCAGGTATCGCGCGAAAACCCGTTGATCAGCTACGAGGTGATCGACGTCAACCGTAATCCGGCGCTGGCTGCCCGTTACGGGATAGACGCCTACGGGGCCACCGTGGTCGAGAGCGCCGATCGCCGCGCGGATTTCGGTAATCCGGCCGAGAGCCAGCTGATGGCCGCCATCCTCAAGGTGCTGCGTTCGCCCAAGACGATCTACTTCACGAGCGGTCACGGCGAATGCTCGCTGGCCAACACCGACGGACGGATCGGATGCTCGCAGCTACGCGATGCGCTATCGCTCGAGTCCTACTTGGTCGAGACGGCCAACCTCTTCGGCGGCAAAGACGTGCCCACGGACGCGGCTGTGCTGGTGGTCAACGGTCCCAAGACCGATTTCCTCGAAGCCGAGATTGCCTCTCTCGGCCGCTACCTGGACAGCGGCGGCAATCTGCTGGTCCTAATAGATCCGTTCCGCGCCCCGCGGCTGGTGGGCCTGCTCGGGGTGCATGGCATCGAGGTGGCTCCCAGCATCGTGCTCGACCCGGACAACCGTCTTGCCGGCGGCGAGCTCTTTTCGGCCGTCATTACCGAGCTCAACCGCAGTCATCTGGTGAGCCGCACGCTGGAGTCGCCGCCGCTGTTCTCGCTGGCCGCGAGCCTCAATGCGCGCGAGGACGAGGAGAGCGGGCGTGCGGTGTTCACGCTGCTGAAGACCGGCCCCCGCAGCTGGGCCAGCTACGACCCCGGTCTGCTCGACGGTGCAACGGCGCGCTTCGTGGCCGGCCGTGACATAAACGGCCCGCTGGTGGTCGGCCTCGAGGTCTCGCAGCCGGCCCGAGCCGTCGAGGCCGAAGACGGCCAGCGCACGCGTATCCTCGTGTACGGAGACTCCGAGTTCACGAACAATCGCTTTCTGGACTACCTGGGCAACAAGGATCTGATCGTCAACTCGGCCAACTGGCTTGCCCGCGAGGAGAGGTTGATGGCTCCGCGCCCGGCGCACAAGACGCCTGGCAAACACCAGTTCTTCATAAGCCAGGCCGACGGGCAGAGCGTCTTCTGGGGCGCGGTGGTGATCCAGCCCCTCGCTTTTCTGCTGGCGGCCATCGGTCTCTTCGTGTGGAGGCGAATGGCGCCATGACCTGGCCCCGCATAGCGCTGTACTACGTCGTAGCGGCTCTGCTCGGTGCCTACTTGTACGCCGAGATCTCCGGCCGGCAGGTGGCAGAGGATACGGCGGTCTCGGCCGAGCTTCCGTTCGTGGTGACGCTGGCCTCGCGGATCGACCGCGTTCGCATCGAGAGAGGGGATCTGACGGCTGATTTTCGCCGCGTCTCGGGCCGCTGGCAACTCGTGGAGCCGGCAGGCGTGGACGCGCATGGCGAGATCGTCGAAGCGATCCTCGATACGCTTACACGCATAGCGCCCATAGAGGTCGTATCCAGCGACGAAAGCGCCGCCGGTCAGTTTGGGTTGAATCCGGCGCGTACGCGGCTTCGCATAGAGTTCGAGGGCGAGATCGTCTCGAC
>PIVZ01000469.1 GCA_003354045.1 bacterium | reverse complement strand
GTAGGGTCTGCTCGGTCATGGCGAAGGCTGCCCCGAACGTCCGAGATAATCCGTACCTCGAGCCGATCCAGAGCCAAGGTAGGCGGGGGTAGGTGCCGATTGACGAATGGCGGGGCTAGGCCTATGCTCGCGCGCTGCGGCAGCGCACGAGCACAGCCACAACCTATTAGTCCGCATGGACTTAGCGATGGCAAACACGACCAGGGATGGTGCTTCCTCACGGGTGTTAACCGCCCCGTTTCTTCTTGCGGTCGCCATGCTGTGCGCCGCGGCGGTCCTGACCGGCCCCGGTGCCCGCTGGGCCGGCGTCAAGCAGGACAAGATCGCCCTGCCCCTTGCTACGCCGCTGGGCAGCCTGAACGAGGCCTCGTTGGCACCGTACGAGGTACTCGCCCGCCATCACCTCGAGCCGGTGGTGGTCGAGGCGCTGGGGACGCAGCACTACATCAGTTGGACGCTTGCCGACGCCAGTCTGCCTTCCAACGACCCGCTGCGCCTGGCGAGCCTCCTGGTGACCTACTACTCCGGCGGGCACAGCCTGGTCCCACACACGCCGGATGTCTGCTTCCTGGGCAGCGGCTACTCCGCCGCACAGGCTCATGAGAACATGGAGGTCGACGTGGCTACGCTGGAGCCGGCCGATCGGTCTGTGCCGGTGAGAGTATGCACGTTCGTCAAGACGGCGGTCTTCGATCGACAGAAGCTCTCCGTCGTCTATACGTTTCAGTCCAACGGCGTCTTTACCGCGAGCCGAACAGGGGTCCGCCTGCTGACGAGCGATCCGCGTGCGTCTCATGCCTACTTCAGCAAGGTCGAAGTGACCTTTCCGCACGCCAACCGCGAACAGAACGTCGCCGGCGCGCGTAAGTTGTTCGAACGAGTTCTCCCGGTGCTGACTCGCGACCACTGGCCCGATTTCGCAGCGGCACAAGCGGCATCGCAGCCCGATTGACACAGCGACCACCGATGGTCGCCCAAGGCAAATGGATTCGACATGGCACGGAAGAAACTGAACAAGAAGCTCGTCTTGCTACTGTCGCTCTTCGCGTCGCTGTCCATGATCGTGCTGTCGATCATGATGATCACCCAGCTTCGCAGCGCAGACCCGGAGCGCTTCGTGGAGCTCGCCGTTGCGGCCGAGGCCAACGAGAACTTCGAACAGGCGGCGCTACTCTACCTCAAGGCGTTCGAACGAAGCGGTGACGCCATCCATCTGGTCCGGCGCGGGGAAGCGGCCTTGAACGGCGGTGACATATCGGCGGCGCTTCGATCATACCAGGAAGCCGCAATGTCTTCGCCCGATCTAATCGAGGTCCACATCAAGCAAATCGAACTGCGGCTCGAGCTATGCCGGCTCTACGGCAGCGCCGGGGATTGGCAGGCTCTCAAGGACTCGGCCGAGCAGTTCCTCGCGACAGACACCAACAAGATGTCCGACGAACTCGCGTTCGCTCGCCACGCAAACGGCCTGGCTCTGGTCAATCTGGGCGCGCAGGACGAGAGCTTCCCCGACCTGGGCTTGGCTCAACTCGAGGAGGCACGGAAGCTGGCGCCGACGCACGCCGAATACGCCATTGACCTGTCTACCAGGTATGTACTTCGCGATCGACACGAAGACGGCGAGGCGATTCTGCGCGAGCTGGTCAAGGCCCACCCGGACAAGAGCCCGGAGGCCTCCAAGGTACGGCTCGCCTACGCCCGCTTCCTGACGGGCCGGAACCGTACGGACGAAGCCGTGCCCCTCTTTGCCGAGTCGATCGAGTTCGCCGCGGGTGACGACGACGCGACGGTCGAGGCGAAATCCGGACACGCAGTCTACCTGTCACAGCAATGGGCCAAAGCGGTGCTCTCCGGCGCGGAGCAAGCGGAAATCGACAAGCTGCTCGCTCGCGCCGAGTCGACATTGGTCGAAGCGATAGCGATCGACCCCAAGGCGTTCGAGCCCGTCCTTCAACTCGCCTACCTCTATCAACGAGCGGGGCGACAGAGCGAACTCGTGGCGATTTGCGAACAGCGCCTGGCACTCGGATTCTCGCGCAAGGGGATCGAGAAGCTTCGCAACAGCATCAGTGTCTTCGGGCTCAACCTCCGGGCGAGCGAGGCGTGCGTGGCCTTGTCGTACGACGAGCCGGACGTCGACAAGCGCGCCGAATGGTTGGACCGCGCCGAACAGTATCTCGCGGACGCGCGGGGCGAGTTCCCGAATCACGCACCGGCCTACCATCAAGAGGGGAAGATCTACCTCGCGCGCGGACACGATCGCGCAGCGCTGGAGGCCTTCCGCGCCGCGGATGACCGCTACCGCGCATTCACCTACATCGACTGGAACAACAAGAGAGACCTCGCGAGGCTGCACTTGCAGTTGGGCGAGCCCGGCGCGGCGCGGGACGTGCTCGACGAAGTCTACGAAGAGGCACGGACGCAGCGCGGCAACGATCGGGCATTCTGGTTGCTCTACGCCCAAGCGCTGTTCCAAACCGGCAACGAGCAAGGCGCGCTGACGTGGGCCAACCGCCTGCTGGCAGCCAACCCGGACGACAATGCCGCGAGGCAGCTTGTGGCTGCCATCAAGGAAGCGCGCGGC
The DNA here is from genome assembly GCA_003354045.1 of bacterium. Lineage (GTDB taxonomy): Bacteria > Desulfobacterota > Binatia > UBA1149 > CAITLU01 > PIVZ01. Next base: position 1,611 of record PIVZ01000469.1, on the reverse strand, counting down.
GAACATGGGCGAGCCGGTGACATCCTCGACGACTCGGGCACCGTCTCCTGCTTGCTGGGAGCCAAACAGCTACTACTCGACGGCGACCGCGACGGAGCCTTCACGGCGATCATGGCATGCCTCGAAGAACATCCCACTGATTTACTGCTGGTGCGGGCGGCCGTCGGCGAAATGCTCGCACAGAACATGACGGAAAAGGCGATCGAGGTTGTCGACCGAGCCATCGCCGGTGACCCCGAGTCGCGCAGGCTCAAAGAACTGAAGGTACTCATCCGCCCGGATCTCACACAGGCACAACGCGATCAGGCGATTCTCGATCTGATCAACATGGAGGAAGACGCCTATAGGCGCGCGCTCGAAATGGTCGCTTTCCATATCAGAGGCGCGGACCCCGACGGCGCGATCGCCGCCATCGACGAAGCCGAGAAGCTCTTTCTCGAAAAAGCGACCCCATTCGCCCGGCAGGCATCGATCGCCCAGTATCGGGCGCTACTGCAGGAGAAGCTGCGCATGGCGGCCGACCCCAGGAACGACCGCGCCCTTCAGGAAGCACGTGACGCCGCCATCGAGCACGACGTGGATGGCGCAGGCGGCCAGTCGCTCGTGGGACTCTATCACATCCATCGAGAGGAGTGGGAGCCGGCGGTCGCCGCACTCAAAGCCGCCCTCGAACTCCAGGCGACTGACGCGCGGAGCATGGCACAACTCGGGCAATGCCTGATCATGCTCGACAAGTCGAGCGAAGCGCAGGGCTACCTCGAACGAGCCGTCACCATCAACCCGAAAGAGCCGATTGCCCAGCGAGCCCTGGGACGCCTCGCCCAGAGCCGAGGCGACATCGAAGCGTTCGACCGCCATCTGAGCATCTGCGAGAAGCTCATCCCCAACGATCCCTGGGTGCGTGCCGGACTGTTCTCGCGGCGCGACGAGCAAGACCCCGCGGCCGCGATCGTGCAGCGTGAGGCGGCGCTCGAGGCAGACCCCGAGGATGTCTACAACCTATCTCGATTGGCCCGCCTCTGCGAGACGACCGGCGCCGCCGCCAAGGCCGATCGTTACTACACGCGATTGCTCGAGATTCGCCCGAACCAGAAGAACGTGGTGTATGCAGTGGCGCTCTTCCGCGAGCGGACACAGCGCCCCGATGAAGGCCTCGACATCATCAACCGCTACGTAGCCGCGCAGCTAGACGAGGTGGACCGCGCCAACGGCGCCATCCTCGTCGCGTCCTACTACGTCAAGCTCGGCGAGATCGACCTCGCGGAGATCGCACTCCTGGAGGCCTTCGATCGAACGAAGACACTGGACCTCGCGCACAGCCTCGGTGAATTCTACCTCCGTCGTGGTGATCACGCAGCCGAGGCCCTGAAGTGGTTCGATCAGGCCGTCGGGCTCGCGGACGAAGCCGACCATCCCCAACTCCCGCGATTACTCGGCTTGCGGATTCGCTGCCTTCTCGACCGACAGGTGAACGAGGTTCAGGCGGCTCGTCGACGCGTCGACGAGTTACTTGCGCGCTACCCGGATGACACCGCCGGCCTGCTGCTCGACAGCGAGATTCACGCCAGAGCTGGCATGATCGACGAAGCCATCCGTTCTCTGTCGCGCTAC
>PIVZ01001046.1 GCA_003354045.1 bacterium | reverse complement strand
CAGCGCTGCGCGCACCGCCTTGAGGGGTCAACGAAATCGTTCTGGAAGCGGCCTGTATGCGTCGCTACTCTCCTTTCATCGACACCGGCGAGGAGATCCCGAGCGAGATGAAACAAGCACGTCACCCCCCGCCTTCCTCCACAGCCTTGCTGCGCTACCAGGTGGTCTCGCAGCTCAGGGCCCGTCTGCTCAGGGGGATGGGGATGGTACAGGCGGTTCGCGAGGTCAAAAAGCAGCCTCACTTCGACGACCGTGGCCAGAGGGTCAAGCTCTCCGAGCGCAGCATCTACCGTTGGGCCGGCGCCTACAAGCGCGGCGGGCTTGCCGCTCTCGAGCCCCAGGCGCGGCGAGGCAAATCGCGCGTCCTGGGCGCCGAGCTGATCGCCTTCTTCGAGGAGGAGAAGAAACTTGACGTCGTAGCCTCAGTGCCCGAGCTCATCCGTCGTGCGCGCCTCAAGGGTGTGCTTGGTGTGGACGAGCGCGTCTGCCGCACGACCGTGTGGCGGGCTTGCTGCGACCTGGGGTTGTCGCTACACCTCGGCCACAAGAAAAAGCTCAAAGACATGCGGCGCTTTGCCTATCCCCATCGGATGATGATGGTCCTCGCCGACGGCAAGCACTTCCGGGCCGGACGCACGCGCTGCAAGCGGGTGGTGATCCACCTGTTCGACGACGCCACCCGATACGGCCTCGGCGTCCTGGTCGGTTGCAGCGAGCAGACCACGCTCTTTCTCGGCGCCCTGCACAGGGCGATTTGCGCCTTCGGGTTGATGGTGGCGCTTTATCTCGACAACGGCCCCGGATTCATCTCGGGAGACACCCGGATGGTGCTCGCTAAGTTGGGCATTCATCTCCTCCATGGCCCCGCCGGCTATGCGGAGGGTCACGGCAAGATCGAACGCTTCCACCGCACCCTGATCCAGCATGCTCTGCGCGCTCTGGACGGCAATCCGGAGGTCGACCCCGATCCCGCGGCGCTCACCCTGCGGCTGAACCACTGGCTGCGGGAGGTCTACAACCACCAGCCG
>PIVZ01000468.1 GCA_003354045.1 bacterium | reverse complement strand
CCTCGTGCGGTTCGTCAACGTACCGTCAGTGGTGCACGAGTTACCGGAGGCGGTTTGGATCAACCCGCCGGAAGACAAGTCGAGGACAGAGGTGGAGCTACACTAAATTCGTCATCGGGCTGTCTCAAAGTGGTTGACACGTTCCGGTTGCCGAGAGCTGCGACTAAGCGACCTTCGCGTTTAAGCCCTCGCGAAGCGTCGCGATCCGATCGCGCGTTTGATCCGGTCCACCGGAGTTTCCTCCCAGATCTGAGCCGAGACGAAGCTCGGGCGCTTGCGCAGCGATTCGTAGTAGGCCGCGAGTTGCGGCCGTTTCCCCTCGCCCCATAAGGTCTTGGCAAGGTCCAGCATGCTCAGTCGCGCGAGCACGCAGGTCCAGGCGATGTCGGCCAGGGAATACTCGTCGGCGGCCAGATACTTGCTGCACTGCAACTGCGATTCCGCCTCGTCGAGGACTTGCTCGAGGTGGCGACGGATTTCGTCAATATGTGCGTCGCTGCCGATCGCGGCTCGCCAATCGCGAATGTCTTCGAGTTTGCTCTCATAGAGCGGAGCGAGCGCCTGGTGTTTGCGTTTGAGCCTTTCGAGCCGGGTTACCCTTCGCGGCATCGAAATCCTGCGTAGTACGAAACCAAGAACGCCGGCAAAAGAGTGGTAGCTAAGCTCGCGTAGTCCGAGGTGGTCCTGCGCGGCGATCCAGGATTCGACTCTCGAGCGCGCCAGTGTGTCACTGGGAAGCAGTCCGGGGCCGTCGAAGGTTTCATCGATATAGCGAATGATGTTCGACGAGTCGGTGATCGGCTGATCGCCGTGAACCAAGGTCGGGACGACCGCGCGAGGGTTGAGTTCGACGTACCAAGGCTCGTAGTTCTCCATCTTGAGTTCTATTTCGACGATTTGCACATCGTAGGCGACTTGTTTCTCGGCAAGAGCGAGGCGAACTTTCTGCGAACATAACGATCCGGGGAAGTGGTAGAGCTTCGGTTTGGTGTCGTCCATCGCCCTACTCCGTCGATCGCTCGCTCAACATGACAACGCCCCCGGAGACTCCGCCTTTGGCAGAGTTCCGGACAATCGGCTTCATGCTTCGAGCGCCGTCACGCCTCTTTCCCTCAGAGCCTCCCGCGTCGTCACCGATATGTTCGCCCGGCATTCCACGGGCAGCCTGTCGAACACCTCGGGCACATAGGTCCAGAGGTGAACGCATCGCGTGTCCTTGCCTTCGTCTCCGATGTCCACCAGCCTCGCGGTGAGCAGGTTCGGTTCGCATTCCATGTAGCCGTCGGTCATGCCTCCGCAGAGGCTCCGGCAGTAGACGGCCATCTCGCGTTTTTCAGCGACGGGACCAAAGGTGCAACCCGTCCTGGAACACACGACTTTCTCGTCGTCGAACCAGGTGTTGGGCTGCATGTTGGGTCCGTACAGCGTATGCGCGAGATCCTGGTACAGGGCGATCTTGTCCAGCGGCACCGGCTTGCCGTGCTGGCCCTGGGTGCTCGTCCAGCCGAGGCTGCCGGCCTTGATCCCGTAGGATCTCGCGATCCGCAGCGCGGTCTCACGGTCTACCGTGGTCTCGATCTCCTCGAAGAGACCGAAAATGTCCTTGCGATACATCAGGCACAATGCAGCCATCACGTCGTCAACCCTGAGGCCGGACAGGTCGGAGCCCGTGCTCCCGAGTAGTTCGGCCAGGTCGATCATGCTCTGCATGGGCCGGTTCCATCCGGCTTGTGCGCTGGTCCAGTCGTGGACCCAGGCCATGGGCGTCCCCACCGGTTCCAGGACGTCGAAACCCCACAGTCTGGCGTGGTCATCCGTGGTGGGGTGGGCGATGGGCGAAGGTTGATTCTTCATCTTCAGCTGCCTCCCTATTGCACCTGCATGGTGATGGCGTTCGGCACGCAGACGGAGTCGCATACACCGCAGCGCACACAGTTCTCGAGATGGGTTTGCGCTTTCTTGTCGCGCATGGAGATGCCACCGTGAATGCAGTTGGCACACAGGCCGCAGCCATTGCAGTCGTCGAGCTCGATAACGGGCCTGATTCCCTCGGCAGGACGATTCCGCTCGCGCATGAAAGAGTCGTGGGCCTCCTGGCTCACGATCTGGGGTACCGCTTTCCCGACGATCTGATCGAGTTCCAGCCCCCGACTGTCTAACCACTCGTCGATGCGAGTGATGATCTTCGTGAACAGTTCGTGGCCGTGGTATTGAACGGCGGTGTGCAGCGCCACCAGCTGCGCTCCGCACATCATCCGCTCGATGGCGTCGTTCGCGCTCCAGACCCCTCCACTGCTCATGAGATCGAAACCATCACCCAGCGCACGGGTGCGCGAGCATTGTAGGTTCATGATCGGCCTACGATGTGCGCCGTATGTGATGACGGCGGGGCCAGGCACGAGCGGCTCCATGCTTTCGATATCGACCACCGTGCCATAGAACTGCGGCCCCTCGGTCACATGGAATTGCGTTACGCCCAGTCCCGTGAAGGTTTCCGCGGATCGATGGAAGATGGGTCCGTTGTGCTTGGCGATGACCGGCACCTCCGCAACCTCCATGGCTGCCTCGTAGACCGGAGCCATCATTTCGTCGATGAGATCGTAGTCCTGGGTTTCGGGGTAAGTCACTTCATGGGGGATATGGTAAGGGCAAACACAGAACTCGATCAGGTCCGGCTTGGCGGACAGGATAGTCCTCATGTCCTGCTTGAACAGGGCGATGTCCTCGACGTACATCGGGTCGGGGTGCATGTTGGCGATCACCCGGCAGTCGTGCTCCTTGGCGATGGGTTTGATGCGCTCGATCATCGCCTTCTGTTTTTCCGCAGTGAACTCGACCGGCACGCCCTCCCAGTTGATCATCATGTTCTTGAGGCCGTACTTCCCGAGGAACGTGTGCGCCGGCCGAGCGAAGATGTGGGCGCTCGGCGGTGGTTCAACGGTTTCCTTGGGCTTTGCGTTGTTCGACTTGAGCGCCACCGCGCCACAGCCGGCCTCGATGCTCCGTTTGAGCGCCTCGAACGTTCTGCCGAGCGGGCCGGACGCGGCCACAATGGGGTTCTTGAAGACCAGGCCACCGTATTCGACATTCAGATTTGCCATGGGGTTGCTCCTTGTTTCGTTCCCGCTAGTTGGGCTCGACGTTCGCTTGTCGCCTGACAAGCCGATATCGCACACTAGTCGCTTGTTTTCCGCTTGTCAAGTGAATAAGATGGGTCCGGATGAAAAGCCGAGCCCAACAGCGTGCAGACACTCGCGAGAGGATCGTCGAAGCCGCCATAGGCGCCTTTGCCGAGTTGGGTTTCAACGCGGCCAGCACCCGCGAGATTGCGAGTCGCGCGAACACAAACCAAGGGCTCATCACCTACCACTTCCGCAGCAAGGATGAGTTATGGCGTGCCGCCGCGGACCGCGTCTTCGGGAGGCTCCAGACCACTCTCGGTGAGCGCCTTGCCCGGCTCGAATCCGACGACCCCCGGGCCTTCGCACGGGAGGCGATCCGCGAGTACGTACGATTCTCGGCCGCCCATCCCGAGCTCTTCCGACTCATGGTTGATGAGGGCAAGACCTCGGAGAGCCGAATGCAGTGGCTGGTCGACACCCATCTGAAACCACTCTACACGGGGTTCGTGCGGTTTGGCGCGGCGTTCGGCCCCGGCGTGGAAGAGTCCTTGCTTCCGCACGCGTACTACGTGCTGGCGGGAGCCAGCTCGCTGATCTTCGCGGCCGCGCCCGAATGCCGCCGCCTCACGGGCCTGAGTCCCGAGACGAGGCAAGCGGTCGAGACCCACGCCGAGTTCGTGGCGCGACTACTGGTGCCTTAATGGGCGTTGGGGCATGAATCGGAAGTGCACCATGTTTCCCGCGCGGCTCGAGAGTTCCCCAATCCGGGTCGGTTTAAGAAAACCCGTGCTGATTCAGGCATCGTGCTGGTCGATTCGCTCGTCCGGCCTGTGCTGCAAGCGAATATTTGTGGCGGAAGGCTTGCGGCGGCCAACAACGCTCACTGAGCGACACCGAAGCGTTCCTTGATCAGACGGCGTTCGCAACGATGGGTTCGCCTAACTAACGAGATTACGTGAATCTGCCTGGTCCCCTGGGTCCGCGAGATATGCCGTGGCCAATGCCTGTTCCCGGTTCATGCCCAAGCTCAGGCCACATCCGCAACTGCATGACGGAACGTCAATCACCTTGAGGTAGCGGGCC
>PIVZ01001045.1 GCA_003354045.1 bacterium | reverse complement strand
CCTCCATCTCCAGGGCCCTGCGATACATCTTCTCCGCTTCGTCCAGATTGTGGCGATGAGTAAAAACGACTCCGAGGTTGCCGTACACAATCGCCATAGACTCGAGCCGGCCTAGTTTCTGGTCGATCCGTAGCGCCTCGCGATACATCCCCTCTGCTTCCTCTAGTCTGCCGCGAGCCAGGAAGACGGAGCCGAGGTTGCCGTGCTGGCTGGCCATGCCTTCGAGTTGCCCGAGCGTCGTTTCAATCTCCAGCGCCTTTCGGTGCATCCGCTCCGCCTCGTCCAGGTTGCCGCGAGTTCGGAATACGAGCCCGAGGTTGCCGTACTGCTTGGCCATGCCGTCTAGCCGCCCGAGCTTCTCGTTGATCTCCAGCGCCTTTCGGTGCATCCGCTCCGCCTCGTCCAGATCGCCGCGAGTTCGGAAGATGGCCGCGAGGTTGCCGAGGTGGGCCGCCTCACCGACCGCGTTGTCGAGCCGTCGCGCGGCGGCGACAGCGGCTTTGAGCCATGCGATTCGCTCGTCCGGTGTCTGGCGGAGATCGAGACAATGGACACCCGCATCGAGATAGTCAGAGCAGAGCTCGGCGGCGGCGTCATCCGCATCGACACGGCCGGATGCCACGGCGAAACCGGCCTGGATATTGGTGCGTTCCCGGTCGAAAAGCGCCAAGCCCCTGAACGTGCTGTCACCGTGCTTCTTGTAGAGACCCTTCGCGGCGGCGAGGACATCGCAGTAAACTCGGGCATGGCGTATGCGCAGGGCCTCGCGCCGGTCGTCGGGCAACCGGGCGTCGGCGAATAGGCGGACAAGGTCGTGCATGGCGTAGCGCCCGGCCTCGTCATCCCAAAGTAGCAGGCTGCGGCGGACGAGTTCATCCAGTACGTCGTCAGCCGCGGGCTGGTCGAGTTCGAGCACCTTCGCCGCGGCCTCGCGCTCGAAGCTGCCCGGAAAGACGGAGAGCGCATGGAAACGGGCTCTTAGGTCATCTTCCAGCAGCGCCTCGCTCACGGCGATGGCGGTATCGACCTC
>PIVZ01001044.1 GCA_003354045.1 bacterium | reverse complement strand
TTCGAGTCGTTCGTGGAATAGAACACCCCATTGGGGCGGGAACAAACGCCGGCCGACATCGCCGAGGCGGTGCTCTACCTGGTGCGGGCCGACAACGTGACCGGGATCTCCGTCAACGTGGCCGGCGGGACCGAAATGAACTGACCCTCGGTTGGGCCTGGCCGATTGAGCCGCGCACCGGGCCGTCGTGCCGGGCCGTCGTTGGCATAGCCCGCGCAATGGCTTAAGATTGAACTCCACGAGGGTCTGGAGGCATGTTGCTCTCCTTGCGCTAGCCACAAGCGCGTGAGGAGGGGTAACGGGAGGGACTGCATGCTTGACCGCCAACGCGACGAATCGCCCACAAGAGACGGGGGCGCACTGCGCCTCGAGGACGGGTCTCGAGTGGCGATCATCGGCGGCGGGCCCGCAGGCTCGTTCTTCGCCTACTTCCTCCTCGAGATGGCCGCGAGGCTCGACACCAAGCTCGCGGTAGACATATACGAATCACGTGATTTCACCCGCCCTGCCCCACGGGGCTGCAACATGTGCGGCGGGATCATCTCCGAGTCCCTCGTACAAGCGCTGGCCGCGGAGGGTATCAACCTACCGACCACCGTCGTACAGCGGGCAATCGACTCCTACAGCCTGCACACGGACCTCGGCACAGTACGCATAGACACCCCCTTGCACGAGAAGAGAATAGGCGCCGTACACCGGGGGCCCGGACCGCGCGACTGCAAGAACCCGGACTTCACGAGCTTCGATGGCCACTTGTTGAGCCTGGCCGTGGGCAAGGGGAGTCAATCGATCAACGCTCGGGTCGAAGCCGTCTCCTGGCCTGACGGTCGTCCGCAGCTCAAGCTTCGCGGCGGCGACACGGCCGAGTACGACCTGCTGGCCGTCTGCTCCGGAATAAACACCGGCACCCTGAAGCTGTTCGAGAACAGCGATCTCGACTACCGGCCGCCTCGTACCACGAAGACCGTGATACGCGAGTACTACCTGGGCAGCGAGACCATCGCCACGTGCATGGGAAGCTCAACGCAAG
>PIVZ01001043.1 GCA_003354045.1 bacterium | reverse complement strand
GGCCGACCTGAGTTGACGCAACCCCCCTCTCCTGGCCTACTTAACCCGGTGAGGGGGGTATTTTCCAGCCACTTTCTCGCGCAGTTACCAAGAATGTTGGCCGCCACCCGCAGACGTCGCGGCCGATCTCTTATCAGCGGCAACGGACCGAGAGTGAGACTGTCTACAGCCCCGGGGGCGCTCCGGCGCCACCTCCCATATCACGGAGAAGCTCGACTCCTCGAAGTCCCGGTGCCGACATTCGAGGTCGCAAGGCCTTGGAGAGACGGCAACACAAGGGTAAATTGCGCGGATGCTGAAGGTTAACGACCTTGCCCGCGGCTTCGACGATCCGGCCCGCGGCCGTGTCGAAGCGGTAGACGGCCTGACGTTCTCGGTTTCGGGTGGTGAGATCTACGGACTGCTCGGCCCTAACGGTGCCGGCAAGACCACGACCTTGCGCCTGCTGGCCACGCTGCTCAAGCCCGACCGCGGCAACATCGATATCGACGGTATTGACGCTACCTCGCAGGCAGTCCGAGCGCGGGCGCGCCTGGCCTACGTGCCGGCCGAGGCGGGGCTTCCGGAGAGGCTGAGTGCCATGGAGACCGTCACGCTCTTCGCTCGTGTGCAAGGCGTGAGCCAGCCGCGCCGCCGCGCCACCGCTCTGCTCGAGAGCCTGGGAGCCGCACCGTACGCACAGAGCCTCTGCGGCTCCCTGTCCACCGGAATGAAACGGCGCGTGGTCCTCGCACGCGCTCTGGTTCACGATCCTCCGCTGCTGCTACTCGATGAGCCCACCGACGGGCTCGACGTGGCCGGCCGCCGCGAGGTGCTGGCGCTGGTAAGTTCGCTGGCCGCCGACGGTAGGGCGGTCGTCGTCTCGTCGCACATCATGTCCGAGGTCGAAACACTCTGCGACAGAGCCGGCATCATGGGCGCGGGGGCTATCGTCGCCGAAGGCACCGTAGCCGACCTTTGCCGAAGCACCGGGTCGCAGGCATGAGCTTGGACAGGTGATGCGGCTCAGCATGGCCGAACTGCTGGACGTTC
>PIVZ01001042.1 GCA_003354045.1 bacterium | reverse complement strand
CAGGCTCAGGTCGCCCATGTAGGGGAAGCTGTTGTGGTCGAGCACTGTGACGAGCAGCGTTCCGCTGCCGTAGCCGGAGATCGGTAGCAGCGCCGACCCAGTGAAGTCCGTGTAGCCGACGGAGCGGACTTCGCCGTCCTTGAAGAGGGCAACGCGCGCACCCTCGAGGGGCGAGCCGTCTTTCGTCACCGATACGGGAACGGCGTTCGCGCCGACGGCCAGGCTGGGCGGGTGGTCGACCACGAGCGTAGCCGGGTACTCGGTCCACATGTCCGTGGCCGGGTCGCCCATCAGGTTGTTCCAGACCATGAAGCGCTCGGCGTTGCTCGGCTGGGGCCAGTAGTTCTCCCAGAGACCGAGCTTGCCCCTGGTGAACGCGCTGCCGATGCGGTGATCGCTGCCGTTGAGAGCGCCATCCCATGTGCAGACGTAGAAGCAGTTGTTGAAACGGGTATGAGTTCCGCCAGTGGCCGTTCCGATGGAGCCAATGCCACCGCCGTTCGGGGCGCGCAGGAAGGCTTCGGAGCGGCAGTTGCCGTCGTCCTTGAACGAGCCGGTCTCGCATGTGGGGATCACAGCGAATGGGAGCTCGTAGCCGTTTGAGAGCGAACTGATGTAGCCGCTGCTCATGCCGCTCATGTTGTAGAAACCCCGGTAGCCGAAGGCGGACAGGCCCTGGTTGATGCTGTTGCGCATCTGGGTGGAGCTCGGAGACCACATCGTGTCGATCTGTGCGTAGCCCTGCTCGATCAGGCAGGTCTTCACCCACTGATTCACGTAGATGGTTGTGATTCCGGAGTCCGATGGATCGCCGGCGAGCCCGCCCCGGTTGAACCAGGCGGCGTCGGCAGTCGGCGGATCCGTCTCGTAGGTGACGATCTTGTCGACGATCGTCGCCGCATCGGCCGTCGAACCGATCGAGATGCGCCCGATGTGGATGTCCGAGATCAGATCGCCCCCCTCGAGGTTCGTGTAGTAGTGGTCGCCCTCGCCGTAGTAGCCGGAGACGACTTCGTTCCAGGTGTTCACCATG
>PIVZ01001041.1 GCA_003354045.1 bacterium | reverse complement strand
GGCGGCGATCGAGATCACGCTCGGATCGGGCGCCCCAAGGGGCGGCGGGACCGTGAGCTTCTGAGAGCGCGAGATCTCGATCGACACCAGGCCAAGCGGCCCCAGGAGGAGTAAATGGCCAAGAAGAAACTCGCCAAGCAGCAACTCGAGACGATAACCAGCCCCATCAAGGTTGGCCCCATCGAGCTACCCAACCGCATGTGGATGGCCCCGATGAACGAGACCCTCTCGGGTCACGACGGGCAGGCCACCGAGCAGATGCTTTCCTACTTCGCCGCGCGCGCCAAGGGCGGCGTGGCCGTCACCAGCACCGGCGCGGTGCTCGGCACGCGCACTGCTGCCAGGTATCAGTGGAGCCGCAACCTGCACTGCTTCCACCAGGGACACATGCAGGGCCTGGTGATGCTGACCGACCGCATCCACTACTTCGGGTCGCTTGCCTGCGCGCAGATGAGCATCGGGTTCGGCCGCCAGGGCCATTCGTTCGACCATGACGAGCTGGTACCGGCGCCCACCGCCGGCCTGCCCTACGAGATCGCGCTCGACAAGGGACCCGACGGCGTTTCGCAGATTGCAAAACACGACGAGGTGCCGCGCCAGTTCTTCACCGGCCAGCAGACCCGCGAAATGAGCATCGCTGAGATCCACTCGGATCAAAAGGAGTTCGCGCATAGTTGCCAGATGGCCGTCGAGGCTGGATTCGACATCATCGAGATCCACGCACCGCACGGCTACCTCGAGCACCAGTTCCTCTCGCCGATCTCGAACAAGCGCACCGACATGTACGGCGGCGAGTGGCGCAACCGCAAACGTTTCCTCAACGAGGTCGCCGAGCAGATCCGCTACGCGTGTCCCGGCGTCGTGCTGGGCGTGCGCATCAGCAACCAGGAGTACTTCGAGGGCGGGCTGACGGCAGAAGAGATGGTCGATGTCGCCTGCGATATGGAAGCCAGGGGGCTCGACTTCATAAGCCTCTCGGCAGGCGGCGGCTATGAGGAGGGAGGCCACCTCACCACTGACGCCGACCGTGCCG
>PIVZ01000467.1 GCA_003354045.1 bacterium | reverse complement strand
GACGCATCGACAATGAGATGGATCGATCCCGACGTTGGCCGGCGGCGAAGATCGGTAGAGAGATCTCGAGAGCGTCTGGAAAGTGTCGTATGATCTGGCACCTCAAGATCGAGACCAACCAACTTCACGAGTGATTGCAGGAGACCTTCGGTTTGCCTCCACGGTAGACCGAGCAGCAACCGAAGGTGAAGGGCAGTCTGGACCGCGACATCCGAGTATCGGCGCTGGCCGCCGCGACGGCCGGTTCTCTCTGGCGTCCAGGCGGCGATCGCCTCGGGCGAGAACCATACCGTCAGGCTACCCCGCTTGCGCCGGACCAATTTTACCCTTGGCTCTTGCGTGCTGGCCTGCTAATGTGCGTGTCCCCACGCCACGTTCTGCCCATAGCAGTTGACTCTCGGGTCAACCCTAGAGGAAGAGTTATGGGCCCTTCGATTTTGTCTTCGGTGGTTACGGCTGTAGCGCTCGGATTGTTGCTGGCCTCTAGCGCACAGTCTCAGACATGCTTCGGTCAAGCAGTCACGACGGGGTGCAGGGTCAACGGGACTGTTGGCGAGTGCGTGGGCACCAGCGGCGACGATCGCATTCGCGGCACTTCAGGTAACGATGTCATCGCGGGCCTGGCGGGGAACGACCGAATCAGCGGGCGCAGGGGTGATGACGTGATTTGCGGGGGCGACAACGACGACGTCATACGCGGCAGTTCCGGCGTCGACGAGATCGACGCGGGGTCGGGCAACGACGTGGTCAGCGGCGGCCGTGGCGACGATATACTTCTCGGGGGCGCAGACAACGACAGGATCCGCGCGGGCGGGGGTATAGATTCGATTGACGGCGGCGAGGGAGACGACCTCCTCTATGGAGGTCGGGGGGACGATACGATCACGGGTGGTGGCGGTACCGACGCGATCAGAGGAGGAGGAGGCGTCGACGATTGCTCGGACGCGTCGGTGACTTGGGGCTGTGAGGGCGCTGCAGATGTCGTCGTGACTCTCGACGATGGCACCGTATTGGTGCTACCCGTCCCGACGGACCGGACTTACGCTACACCACTAGACATCATCGGGATCGTCATACCGGCCGGAGTGAGTGTAACTATCTCGAGACCAGACGGGTTCATCACGGTTCTGATCGTGTCCACGAGCGACACGTACCTTGGCATCACTAGGATCGAAACCAGTAGTTGATCCCGCAGAGAGCGTCGTGCCGGTTTTCTGTGGAGTTGCCCTGCGAACCCGGGCGACAGATAAGACACGGGGAGCTTCGGGAAGCCTGAACTCTCCCGGTGGAGCTGAGGCACTTCGGTGTGACCTCGTCGATCGTACGCGCCATCGGCAGTGAGGCGAACAATCTTTCCGTCGATCCTCCTAAGTAATCTTGGAAAGACGGAAGCGTCGGCCACGTCGTTGTCCGTGAGCTCTGCGGCCAGAATGCGCCCTCCTTCATCCACGGCCAGGTGTAGTTTCCGCCATCCGGTGCCAGGCGAGCGATACCCGCACTTGGCAGCGGCCCATTCACCCTGGCCGAATACTTTGAGCCCTGACGCATCGACAATGAGATGGATCGATCCCGACGTTGGCCGGCGGCGAAGATCGGTAGAGAGATCTCGAGAGCGTCTGGAAAGTGTCGTATGATCTGGCGCCTCAAGATCGAGACCAACCAACTTCACGAGTGATTGCAGGAGACCTTCGGTTTGCCTCCACGGTAGACCGAGCAGCAACCGAAGGTGAAGGGGCGTTGGCGCAGTGATTCGCGGGGCTGGGGGCTTCGTGGCCTGTGCGGCGTCGATGCGCGACCCTCTGGACAGGGAACAGGCTGAGGTGGTAGTGTCCTGTCTCGACTTAGGCAACCTATCTTGCCCGCCCACGCCTGCCCAATGCCGTTGACAGTTAGGTCAACAGTGGAGGGACAACAATGCGAAGATCCCTATGGGGTGTTCTTAGCTGCTTCTTTCTTTGCGGCTTCTTGATCGTATTATCTCATCCGGCCGCAGCCGTTGAGCCTGCGGTCAAATGCGAGGCAGGTAAACTCAAGGAGGCAGGTAAGTACGGGTTCTGTCGTCTGAAGGCCAACTCCAAGGCGGTCAAGAAAGGCGAGGTAGCCGACTACACGAAGTGCACGGACAAGTTCCCGCTCAAGTTCAACGCCCTGGAGACCAAGGCCGGTGCGAGCGTATGTCCGAGCGAGGGTGACGGGACCTCGATGGAGACGCGCATTACGACCGACACAGCGGAGATCGCCGCCCTGCTAAGCGGCGGAACGGTGACCGAGTGTGGCAACGGCGTCGTCGAGACGGGCGAGGAGTGCGACTTCGGCGATCTCAACGGGGAGACCTGTACAACGCAAGGTATGTTTGGCGACGGTTTGGCGTGCACGCCCGGCACCTGCGGGTTCGACACGAGCGGATGCTCGGCGACGCGCTACGAGGACACGGGCCTTGGAACCGTGATCGACCATCAGACGAGTCTGGAGTGGCAGAAGACGGACACCGACGGCGGCGTGACGGACATTACCCCCACGTACACGTGGACAGAGTCAGACGCAGATCACACCGATCCCGACGGAACGGTGTTCACCGAATTCTTGGCCGGGCTGAACAACTGTGGCAGCGGCGACGGTACGACCGTTAGCGGCGGATACGGTGGGCACTGCGACTGGCGTGTGCCGCAGATCGGTGAATTGTTGACGATCGTCGATTGCGCGTTCGGCAATCCCTGCATCGATCAGTCGGTGTTCGGCCCGACCCCCGCGTCGTCCGGCTACTGGTCGTCGTCGACCTGGCTCGGCAACGAAGACGCCGCGTGGGGCGTCGGCTTCACCGTCGGCAGCGCGTACCTAGATGGTAAGATCTTCATCGCCCGAGTCCGTGCCGTGCGTGGCGGCTCGTGAAAGCCCGTTCTCGGCGGCGGGGAGCAAGAGGGCATCAGTACACATCGACTAGGCCCCCACGGGCGGTTCACCCGAGACGATACTCGTCTCTTGGCTCTCCACCTCTCCAACTCCCGTCTGATCCATCCTCTCTACCTATCCCTTCCGGCCCCCTCCTTCACTAATTACAGAGGATGGGTTGTCTCACGTCATGTTGACACAGGGGGCCGCCCCGCGAGTCAATCATGAGCCGGAGCGAACAGCCCGGACGAAGGCGGCCGCCTTGCCGTCCCCGAGCGTCTCCCCGTTGGAGAAGTTCACGAGCCACACAGCGTCCGGGCCGGCGTGGTGCGTCGAGGACGACGAGTAGTCGTTCGACTGCGTGGGACCAAACACCGTCTGGTCGATCGTCGGCGGGCCTTCCGACAAATCAACGATACTTTCCAACTCGGTGATCGTGGGTAGCCGCCAGTCGTCGTGACCGGCAAAAGGCGATGGCCCATTGAGTTCGGCCAGGAAGTCGAAGAACGCTGGCCCGTCGGGATTGTAGGGCGATCCGGCGCTCCACGCATACCGGTTGTTCACGTCGTGCGCGTCGCCGCACGTCGGGCCGCCGGGGCAGACGTTGATTCCCGTGACGGTGCCCGTCTTCTGCTCCCACATCAGGCACGTTGTCTTGTCACTCACGGTCCCGTCGCCATTGTCCACATAGCGCGGCGACGCGGAGGGATTCGGGACGCAAACGTCAGTGTTGCGCCCACCTGGAGTGCATCCGGCGATCCATGCGGAGCAAGGCGCAGTCCCGTCGTCGTCCAGGTATAGCGTGCACCCCGCGGGCGGGGTCTTGGCAGCCAACGTCGTCGGGTCGGCGATCTCGCACTTCTTCGCCTTCGTCCCATCGACGCAGTCTCCCGCATTGAAAAACGGCTCGCTCACCGCGTCCTCGGCATCTCCCCAAAGAAGCGTGCCGGTCACTTCCTTCGCTTTGACCAAGAGCACGCCCGTCTTCTTGTCGATCTTGACCTTGCACTTGTCGATGGCGTGCGCAGGTACCGCCAGAACCAATCCTAGCGCTACTGCCGTTACCACCGAAGATAGAATGGAGTGCTTCATAATTTCCCCTCTTGGTTGCGCAGCACCGGCAAGGTCGTGGATTGTAGGAGCGGCGAGCTATTGGCGGCCTAGAGCCGCAGTTCTGCCGCAGCATACTGCCTCGGCCGAGTGTGAGGCAAGGGGCACGAGGAAGCCTCCCAGCCCCGCGAATCCCCGCGCCACAGCCCGCATAAACACTCGACTTTCGGCACGCAAAAAGGGGTCGCCGGTACTCCCCTACCTTGGACCCTCAACGTCGGTGTGCCA
>PIVZ01001040.1 GCA_003354045.1 bacterium | reverse complement strand
GGGTCAACGAGCTTGGGCTTCGTTCGACTCATCACACCTCCATTCTACTTGAGCACCTGACCGCCTGAGCACGTAGCCGCATAACTCTTAAGATTCTATGTGGCATCCGTGAAAAAAAGTCCTTACATCTACCTCGGCGCGTCGCCGGATGCTACATAGAATCATGTTGAACTTAACCGCCGTCCCGACAGCGGTCGTGTGGGCGGAGGCAAAACCGGCCATCCGGAGCGCCTCGGCGAGTGGTCGTGGCACGGCCCTTGCACTTGGTGGAAAGTATCCCCGGAGCCGCCGCGATGCAGTGGCGGCTCGGACGGGTCTTGAGGGGTGCGAAGAGGGCCAAATCAGTGCTCCCAGGGACTCGCAAGCGCCTCGGCGCGCGGAGCCGTGGTCGAAATTGTCGCTCGGCGGCTTATTGTAGCAGAAGATGGGCGAAATTGGGTAGAGAAATTCCGCGCACCGCGAGGGCGGCGCTGACGGCAAGCTGCAGCTGAGGGCGGGAAGGCGCTCAGGGCCTACGGCGGCGCTCGGCTGGCGGGCTCGGGAGGCTCGGACGGTCTCGGCAGTTTGAGGAGCCGCTCGACGTAGACGAGCCTTCCGGCCTTACAGGCGGGGCACCGTGTCGGATCGACTCCGCCGGGAGCGCCGTTCACGCGTAGCGGTCCGATCTTCGTCGCATTTTGGGACGGCTGCGTCGAAAGGACGATGCCGGCCGGAGCCGTCGCCGATACGAGCTGATTCCCACGCTTCGCCGAGCAGGTTGACGCCACGGGAGGAAAAGAGCTTGACACGAGCACAGACGCCGGTTCCCGTCCTCGGTGTCAAGCTTTCAGGGACGAGTCGCCCCGAAAAAGGCTCCAGGGGCTCCGAGTCCTCGTTTTCTGTCCGTTGAAACCTGCTGAGACGGACTCCGAGAGAATCGGAGACCGTTGAAACCGGCTGAGACGCGCTCCGAGAGAATCGGAGACCGTTGAAACCGGTCGCAGACGCGCTCCGAGAGAATCGGAGACCGTCGAAACCGGCTGAGACGCGATCCGAG
>PIVZ01000466.1 GCA_003354045.1 bacterium | reverse complement strand
CCTTCGCCGGCGAGCCGTGGCGCTATGGTGGCGTATTCGGCCGCGTTCGATCCAGCCTGATGGAAGAGCAGCACGAGCGGGGCGTCCTTGCCCGCCTCCGCTTCGTAGAGGTCGCCATGCACGGCAACACCGTCCGCAGTGGTGATCGCCACCGAGCGTGTTGATAGGTCATCGGCAGGCTGGCGGTCGTCGGCCTGGCCCACAGCTGCAGACGCAGCTGCAGAGACGAGAACAAGTATGGCCATCAGAGGCCGCAACGCTTGGATCTTCAGCTTCATAACAGCTCTGCGTCGCTCCTTTGCGATCGCTGGCGGGAGACTCGTAGCACACAACCTCACGAAATATCAGCACGGGCGACCTCGCCCGCGCGCGCAGATGAATTCTCACCCCTCGAACGAGTGAGATCTGCGGCGAAAATTCCCATATCTGGCAAGGGCCGCGGGCTTGCATTCGCAGCTTTGACAAGGCCCGCCCTAGGGGAAACCCGTAATTGCCCGTGAAATAGTGACTTTCATCACACTTGACCGTTGGCAAGCCCATTGCATATGCACGTACAGCCCTCAGGGGCGCTCGTGCCGGGCCATCGGGCAGGTCGTGGGTGCACGGGCCCGGCGCGAGCACATTAAAACCCTGAGGCTAAACGAAGAACTCCCCGGTGCGGCCGGGGGTTCTTTTTTGGGGCGCTGCAAGAGCAAGGACGTGGTTAGCGCTTCGCCGGGTGGCCGAGAGACCTCCGGGCCGCGCTCGAGCTAGCCCAAGCCGTCTTGCGCTGCTGCGCTCCGCTTCTTTCACACGAGGTAGTGGCTACCGATACCGGTCAGCGACGTGCCTTGCCTGGCTCAATGAAGTCCGATCTAGGCTTCGCGTTGGCCAAACAAGCAAATAGCCTATCCGGGGACGCCGGAATCGCCTACAGCGGAGAGAGTCATGCCATACGAAGGATACGAGTGCTTACAGATTCAGCTCGACCGTGGGGTCGCCTTCGTCACGATCGACCATCCTCCGATCAATCTTTTCGACATGGCCTTGATAGAGGAGATCGACCGCGTCGGCGTCGAGCTCGCGGCCGATGACGCCGTACGCGTAATCGTGTTCGACAGCGCCAATCCGGAGTTCTTCATTGCCCACGCCGACGTCTCTCTGATCCAGACCCTTCCGGACGATGTGCCGCCAAAGTCCGACGAGCTGAGCTTCTTTCACGTCATGGTCGATCGCTTCCGCACCATACCCAAGGTGAGCATGGCAAAGATCGCTGGACGTTGCCGTGGCGGGGGCAGCGAGTTCGTCCTCTCGCTCGACATGCGTTTTGCCGCCCTCGGCCGCGCGCTGCTGGCACAACCGGAGGTCGCCATAGGAATCATCCCGGGCGGCAGCGGCACCCAACGATTGCCCCGCTTGATGGGCAGGGGGCGCGCACTGGAGGTGGTGCTCGGTTGCGAAGACTTCCCGGCCGATCTCGCCGAGCGCTACGGCTACGTGAACCGCGCACTGCCCGCCGATGAGCTCGACAACTTCGTCGATACCCTCGCCTACCGTATCGCCTCGTTTCCTGCCGACTCGATTCGCCTGGCCAAAGAGGCGGTAGCCGCCGCGGAACCCCCCGTCACCGAGGGTCTGCTCGAAGAAGCGCACCTCTTCAACCAGACCCTGGCCACCAGCGAGGCCAAGCGCCGTATGG
Source organism: bacterium (assembly GCA_003354045.1). Classification (GTDB taxonomy): domain Bacteria; phylum Desulfobacterota; class Binatia; order UBA1149; family CAITLU01; genus PIVZ01. Next base: position 2,555 of record PIVZ01000466.1, on the reverse strand, counting down.
CCGATTTCATGTCCGCGGGCGGACAAACGCGCGACGTCGAGCTCGACCTCGATGCGGCCATCGCCGGCGCCGCCGACGCTAGAGCAGAAGACGAGGGCTGAGGCCGACGCCGGCCACGCCCTTGGCGGCTCTAGGCTGACGGTTCCCAATCCTCGAAGCCGAGGATACCGAGCTTGCCGAACTGCTCGCGCAGCCGGTCGTTCAAGAGGCCGAGACGCTTCACGTTGGGAACGATCTTCGAAAAGAGCATCGTGCGAAACTCCCGAAGCAGCTTCGACTTGTCGGCGATCTCTATCATCTCGCTCACCGGAAGCCCGAACTCCTCCCACACCACTTTCGGGAACAGGCGATCGCGCATCAGATAGCAAGCCTCGACGGCGAACTCCTCGCGCACCCGCAGCTCGGCCTCAGTCACGTCCTTGTAGAACTCGCGCAGCGAGAGCACCCCGAAGGCCACGTGCCGCGACTCGTCGGCCATGATGCGCGAGGTGATGTCCTTGATGAGCGGCTCGCGCGTCATCTGGTTCTGCATGCCGAAGGCGGCAAGCGCGAGGCCTTCGACGAGGATCTGCATGCCGAGGTACTTCATATCCCACTCGTTCATCGAGAGAATCTGGTCGAGCAGCGTGCGCAGATCGGGATTGCACGGGTATTCCTTTTCCAGCTTCTGGCTGAGATAGAGCTGGTAGGCTTCCACGTGGCGCGCCTCGTCGGCCGTCTGCTGAGCGGCGTAGAACTTCGCGTCGATGTCGGGAACGCAGTTGACGAGCTGGGCGGCGACCATCAGCGCGCCCTGCTCGCCGTGCATGAACTGACTGAGCGACCACGCCTGGCTCGAATGCCGTAGCCGGCGAATGTCTCTCTCGTTGAGGGCATCCCAGTACTTGGTGCCATACCAGGGAATGCTCTGGTCGGGAACGTTCTCGGCCTCCGGATCGACGTCGATCGACCAATCGGGATCGGTCGCCGCGTTCCACTGATTGAGCTTGGATTTCTCGTAAAGGTTGCGGAGCCCCTCTTCCTTCGAGGCGTACTCCCAAACGTAATTCACGTCGAAGTGAGTCGGCAGAGACTCACCGGCGTCTTGCGTGAGCATGAGCGCTATTCCTCCGTAGTTGCGTGCGTCGTGGTGCAGCGCCTCTTACGGAAGAGACGACGCTGTCAAAGTAGAAAGTAGGGAGTTCTACTATGGGTGTCAACGGGGTTTGGCGGAGAGGACAAGAGAACCACCATGACGAGGGGGCACCCTCGATCAGTCGTCTGAGGCCGATCCTCCCCATGTGGGTGATTCGGCGAACCTGCCGGCGGAAGAGCTGGGAGATGCGCCCGCAGCGATAGGCGAAGATTCGATCGATTAGCCGAAGAAGTCGTAGATGTGCGCGCGGCGGTAGGCGAAGATTCGGTCGAGACGACGCCTCACGAAGCCCCCAGCAAGGATCGCCGCTATCGCTCCGCCGCGCAACTCGTAGTGAATCCGATCACGCACGATGGTGCCGTCATCGAAGGGCTCGAACTCGTGCACGTGACGCCAGCTCCTGCACGGCCCCTTGACTGTCGCGTCGTCGAAGCGACGAGGAGGATCCCACTTCTCGATACGGCTTTGCCAGCGCAGAGGGATGCCGCTGATCCGCAAGCGGCAGTCTACTACGGTGCCTTCATCGAGCGTCCCCGTCGATGTATCAACGACACGTAGTCCCACGAACAACGGCGTTATCTCGGCCAGATTGTGAACATCGGCATAATACGCGAACACATCTTCCGGATTCCGCTCGATCCAGATCTCTTGCTCGTAATCGACCGCAGAGTCGGCGCAGAGGTCGGCCAACGCGTGATCGAACTCGACGTACTCGAACGGGAAGCCCTCGGCCTGAGCCTCGGCGGGATGCACGCGCTGACTGCCGAGCAGCATCTCGGCCATCTCACCGAGAACGACACCGAGCACGGATGCCGGCAGCGGCAGCAAAGCCGGCCGCTTGAGCGCAAGGCGCAGGCTTTTCGTGAACTGAGCGTTGGTAACCGGCTTGGGCGAGACCGCGTTGACGGGGCCGCGCAGACCCTCTGTCTCCAGTGCAAACAGGTACAAGGAGGCCAGGTCGTCCACGTGTATCCAGCTAACCCATTGCTTGCCGGAGCCCAACCTACCGCCAAGACCGAGCCTGAAGGCCGGGAGCATCTTGGCAAGAGCCCCGCCCTCGCGGGAAAGGACTACACCCGTTCGCATGGCCACCGTGCGCAGCCCGAGCTCCTCGGCTCGCGCCACTTCGTTCTCCCAAGCGCGGCACACGTCGCAAAGAAAACCCTCGCCGAGAGCCGAAAGCTCGTCGAGAACTTCATCGGGCCGGTCGCCGTAGATTCCTACGCCCGATGCCGAGACGAAAGTGCGCGGGCGCGAATCTGCAGGCAGGTCACGGATGGCACCCAGCAGAACGCGCGTCGTGTCGAGGCGCGAGTGCAGAATCGTCCATTTGTTCTCGGGCGTCCATCGCCCGTCGCCCACATTCTCACCGGCCAGATTGATGACCGCATCGATGCCCTGCATGGCTGCAGGGTCGATG
>PIVZ01000465.1 GCA_003354045.1 bacterium | reverse complement strand
TCTACGACGGCCGTTGTGCGCTCCTCGAATCGGCGTGGAGGGACACGGCCGAGGTGCTCGCGATCAACGGGAACGTCCTCCAGATCGACGGCCTCGGCTTGAAGGTCGACGGCTACTACACGGCGGGCTTCATCGAGCTCACCGGGTCGAGCCCCGACTTCCGCGTGATCCTCGCGCACGCGGGCGAGTTCGTGACGGTCGCGCTCCCCTTCGGCACCTCACCGCTCGGCGAGCTCGTGCGCGTGTATGCCGGGTGCGATCACTCCCCCGAGACGTGCCAAGCGAAGTTCAACAACCTCGTCAACTTTGGCGGGTTCCCGTTCGTGCCGACGAAGAACCCTTTCCAAACGGGGTTGAAGTAATGGGCTTTCTCATCACGCTCCTCATCTTCGCGGTGCTCTTCGTTCTCTCGGAGCTCCTCCGACCGAAACCGCAAATGGAAGACGCGAAGCCCGCCGGTCTCGGCGACTTCAACTTCCCGACCGCGACCGAGGGCCGTGCCGTTCCTCTCGTCTGGGGCACCGTGCGGATCGCGGGGCCGAACGTCGTTTGGTACGGGAACCTCTTCACGCAAGCGATCTCCGAGAACATCAAGACGGGCCTCTTCTCTTCCGACGACGTGACGGTCGGCTATCGCTACTACGTCGGGATGCAGTTCGCACTATGCCGCGGGCCGGTCGATCAGCTTCGCAAGGTCTGGGTCGGCGACAACGTGCTCTTCGACCGTTCCTCGACGCCGATCGTCCACGACGGCACCGAGAGCTTCTCGAAGCCGTGGTTCCTCGGCGGTGACGATGTCGGCGGGAACGGTGGCATGTGGGGCACCGTGCTCTTCAAGGCGGGCACCGACACGCAAACGATTAGCTCCTACCTCTCGACCTACCAGAAGGTGCCGCCGACGACGGGCGACACCCCGGTGTATCGTGGCGGCTGCTACGTCGTCCCCAACTCCTCGCCGTTCTACGTCGGCAACTCGGCCTCGATCCGGCCGTGGAAGTTCGAGGTCCGGCGTTGGGCGCGGCACGACTGGCCTACCGGCATCTCCGACCCGTACAGCGGTCTCGATCCGACACCCTACTACCTCGTCAACGGTGCCGACGCGAACCCCGCGCTCGTGCTCTACGAGATCCTCACCAACGCCGAGTGGGGGATGGGCCTCACGAACGAAGACCTCGACATCGCTTCGATCTACTACACGGCGCAGCTTTGCTACAACGAGGGCAACGGCTTCTCGATGATCCTCGACCAACAGCAAGAGGCGTCGAACCTCTTGCGCGTGGTCGCCGAGCAAATGGACGCGATCGTAGTGCTCTCGCAGATCGACGGGTTGTGGACGGTCAAGCCGATCCGGCCGACGGCCGACCTCCCCGTGCAGATCCAGCCCGGCACGCCGAAGGTGATCGACGAGTCGAACCTCATCAAGCTCGACAACTTCACCCGTGGCGCGTGGGACGGGACGGTCAACCAACTCCTCTTGGAGTTCAACGATCGAGGCGACGAATACAAGCAGACGTTCGCCGGTGCCCAAGACCTCGGGAACATCCGCGTCCAAGATCAGAACGTGCGGGCGCAAGTGCGATACCCCGGCGTCAAGGATGCGTCGCTCGCGAACGACCTCGCGTGGCGCGAGCTCCTCACCCAAAGCTACCCGCTCGCGAAGGCGTCGGTCGTCGTCGACCGTACCTTCTGGGATACCGAGGTCGGCGACATCGTCGAGCTCAACGACGACACGCTCGGCGTCTCCGACTTCCAAATGCGCGTGGCATCGGTCAACCTCGGGAGCCTCACCGAGGGCGAGGTCCGGCTCGACCTCGTCGAGGACATCTTCCGAGCGGCGATCGGCTCGTTCGCCGACGTGCCGGGCAGCGGGTGGGAAGATCCGCTCGCGGCCCTCGTCGCGTTCGACTACGAAGCCGCCTTCGAGTCTCCGCGTGCGTTCTCGTCTCGCGTCAACACGAGCCCCGAAGAGGCGCGGATATGGTGCGGAGCTCGCCGCGTGGGAGCCGAGAGCGGCTTCGACTCCTGGGCTCGTACCGGGGGGAACCCGTACGCGAAGACCGGCGACTCGACCGGCTTCGTGCTCATCGGCAAGCTCAAGGCCGCGCTCACGAAGAGCAACACGGTCCCGTGGTCCCCAGTCACCGCGTTCGTCATCAAGCCCGACCCCGACGACCTCGACCTCATGTACGACTCTCTCGATCTCACTCTCTCGAAGAACCAGATCGGGCAGCAACTCGCGAACCTCCTCAAGATCGGCAACGAGCTCTTCTTCATCACGGGCGCGAGCAAGGTCGGCGGCGAGCTCCAGATCGACACGGTTTATCGCGGCGCGATCGACACGGTCCAAGAGGATCACGCGATCGACGACGAGTGTTGGATTCTCTCGGCCGGTGGCAACCTCATGCCGCAAACGTGGGTCGCCGGGAATGTCGTCAACACAAAGCTCCTCCCGAAGTCTCTCGCAGGCTTGCTCGACATCGGTGACGCGAGCGACATCAACAACACGATGTCGAAGCGTGCGCGTCGGCCGTACGCGCCGGTCTACTACTTCATGAACGCGGTCATCCTCAACTATCCGGCGAGCCTCGACCTCGAAGCGGGTGCGGGCTCCTGGGACACCGACGGGATCGACTTCATCTTGCGGCGTCGCGACTACCTCATCTTCGACGAGGTCTCGCACATGGACGCCGACGCGGCAACGCTCTCGACGTTCTTCCCGGCCTCGACGCAAAACGTGACGCGATACGAGATCACGAAGGACTACGCGACGACGCCGGTCGTGCTCTTCACCGACGAAGACGATACGACGACGTGGGTCGTGCTCCGGAACAAGATCCTCCGCTACAACGCCGGAGCCGTTCCGGGTTCGCTCCGCATTCGGGTCTACGCGAGGCACGTCGACGCGGCCGAGACCCTCGACTCGCGAGACGAATACACGATCGAGATCCCGACCGTCACCGCAACGAGCTTGACGGGCCTCTTCAACGGCGGAGCCGACTCGGCGGGCACCTCCTCGAACCTCTACGTCGTCACGAGCAACGGGACGCACACGCTCCGCATTCAAACCGCATTCGCGAACGCGATTCAAGTGAGCATCAACGGCGGGGGGTGGACGACCCTCATCGCGGGCGGTGCGACGAGCGGAGTCACGGCCGCGCTCACGATCGGCGACACGGTTGCATTCCGACACTCCGAGACCACGGCCGGTCTCATCCAACTCGCGTACCTTCGAGACAACGCCGCCGCGGCCGACGCGGCGTACTGGGTTCCCTACGTCTAGGATCGAGACCATGCCCGCAAAAGCCGCCGCACTTCCCGACGACTCTCGCTCGATGCCGGTCCTCTCGACTCGTTGGGGCGTGAGCATCCCGATCGTCGTGCTCATCGTCACGGTCGTCGTCTCGAATCTGACGATGTTCTTCAACATGCAGAGCCGCACCTCGGTCCTCGGCGAGCAGTTCAAGGCCGTCGCCGAAGACGTGACCGAGATCAAGGGAGTCCTCACGAAGTTCACCGGCGAGACCTCCGCCGAGCTCCGGCAGCTTCGCGCCGAGAACGTCGCGATCCGGCAGACCTTCAACGCGCAACTCACCGAGCTCAAGGTCAAGCTCGCGACGCTCTCTGCCAGTGGCCCCAAGTGATCTCCCATCTACGAACCGTCCTCATCTTCGCGATCGTGTCTCTCGCGCTCGTGGTCACGGGGGCCAACTACACGAAGCACCAAGACGTGCTTCACCATCTCGAACAGGCCCAGGAGGAAGACCAAATGCAGACGCTCGAAACGACGTGGGTGAGCGACGCGCTCACGATGACGATCAAGACCCCCCGCAAGGAGGGCGAAGCCTCGGCCGAGTGGATGGCCCGGCACAAGGAGGCCCTCGACGCGGCGAAGGTCGTCTTCCCCGTCGATCCCCCGGCGGGCAGCTAGACCGCGCACGCTCACGCCTCCCAGGAGAGGCGGCCCCTCGACGACACGCTACACGCCTCGGAGCTCCGAGGCCGTAGCGGGCCTCCTGGGGCGTCTGGAGGCCGGTGCCCCTGGGCCCCGAGGTCGGATCGTAGGTGGGCGGCCGGAGAGCCCAGAAGCTAGGGCTCCGGCCGACCTACCCGACCTTCCCACCTCCGGTCGCAGTTCGCTCACACGAGACGACCTCGGCCGGAAACGCTAACCCCCTCTCTAAGTAGGAGGGTTAGGAATAGTGGGCAACCCCCGGAAGATGGCCCTCCCGGGCTT
>PIVZ01001039.1 GCA_003354045.1 bacterium | reverse complement strand
CCGGCATGAGCACTTGGTGACCGCAACGTTCCTGGCCGCGTCGATCATGGATGTGACGTCCTCGTGGGCCAGGACCTGTGCGTCGGCCTCGAGCCCGACGTTGACGGGGATCACGCGCAGCACGGGGCCGGCGATGATCTCTTCGAACTTCCTGCTGAAGCCGTCCCACTCCTCCTCCATGAAGCGCTTCCACAGAGACATCATCTCAGGCACCGGGTCCATGGCCACGGCCGTGGCGTCGTGGAATTGCAGCGCGTGGCGGAAGCGATAATAGCGTGTGCCTTCGGGCTTCTTCGACTTGAAGATGAGGCCCTTCTTGAACATCGGGTCGATCATCTCCTCGACCTCTGACGCGGGAATCCCGGTCTTCTCCGCGAGCTCGTCTATGCTGGCCGGTGGCGAAGCGGCAAGGAGGAACTTGGCCTCCCGCTCGTCAACCAGGGACTCCAGAATCTGTGGGATGATCTTGGATTGGCCCGCTCCCATGTGCTCGGCCAGTTGTTGGCACATTGTCGTCTTGTCCATCGCTATCTCCTCTGCGTGCTTGTCGTCCGAAGTCGCCCGTCGGCTTGGGCGCCGCTACGACCCTCATCCACGGGGCCGGTACACGTCAAACGCCCTGCCCGGGCATCAAGCGGCGGCGATTGTCCCGCGTCCGGGCAGCTAAGGGAAGGGCCACGGTGCCGGACGCCCCCCCGGTCGAGACGCGCAATCAGGCAACATGGGCGGGTTGCTATTTGTACGGTAGCCGCCTAGATGGCGGCGCGGCCTGGTTGCCGCCAAGGGATGGCTGATGACGGGTAGAGAGAGAATCTTGACAGCAATGAGCGTAGAGGTGGCCGATCGCGTCCCTCTTTATATCCATGCGATAAACGAGGGGCCGATCATAGGTATCGGTCGGCATCTGACCGACGGTTTGCCGGAGCCCCAGCTTTTCCGTCATATGGACGACGGCGAGAAGCTCAAGACTCTCGATACGTTGTTCCTGATCCATGAGGAGTTCGGTGTCGATGGGTTTACGTCGTTCGAGATCGGCAAC
>PIVZ01000464.1 GCA_003354045.1 bacterium | reverse complement strand
CCGCGGTAGGGGCCCACCACGCGCTCGCGGTAGTCGTGAGCCGCCTGTTCGGGATCGATGTTGAGCGCGGAGAGCCGAGGGACGGCCGGGACTGGCGTCGGCGACGATGACAACGCCACTCCAAGGACTTCGTCGACGTTGGAAGCCGGATCGGTGCTGATGAGCAGGACCCGCTTGCCCGCATCGGCCAAGGCGATGGCCGTAGAGCAGGCTGCGGATGTCTTGCCCACACCGCCCTTGCCCGTGAAGAAGAGAATGCGGGTCGGATTCTGAACGAGCGTGGGCATGGCGATTTCCTCTCAACAGCAGCCGCTGTTCTTTGCCGAAGCGGCAGCCGGCGTGGACGGTGAGCAGCCGCCGCTGGGCTTGGCGGTGGTAGGGGCGTCGGTGCGGGCGGGCGGGATCGTTTCAACGGGGAGGCTCGAAGGGCTCCCGCCGAGCCCGGTCCACGCCGACAGTTCCTCGCGTGTGGGGAACACGCCGCTGCTCTTTACCTCGCCATCCACCTTCACGAGCGGCAGTCCTGCTTCGCCCTTCGCCTCGAGTACGGCTTTCACGGCGGCGTCTTGAGCGAAGGCAGCGGGCTCTTGCGACAGGTTGAACCGCTCGACCGAAACGCCCTGACTCTTCAGCCAGTCAAGGTCTGCGGCGAAACGGACAAGCTGCGGGTCGATGGACGGGCCGCAGATACCAGTGGAGCAGCACATGGCGGGGTCGAAAACGCGGACAGCGATCATAACGATCTCCTTTCGTTTATCGGCGATTGACGATGTTCTGAGCGCGCCGATTCATCATACCCCGCCCACAAGCGCCTTCAGGCGCCGCAACGTCGTCGGCTCGATGCAGTAACAGACACGAGGCCCATCCACCTCGCCCCGAATCAGCCCCGCCTCCTTCAGGACCTTGAGGTGCTGAGACACGGTCGATTGCGCGAGCGGAAGCTCTTCGACTATGTCGCCGCAGACGCAGGTCGTTCGGCGAACCAGGAAGCGAAGGATCTGCACCCGTGCCGGGTTCCCGATGGCTTTTGCCAGCATGGCGAGTTCCTTGTCGGCTTCCTTCCCTTCGATAGGGCGCAGATCCGGCTCGACGCTCGGCTCGGGACAACAATCGGTGGCAGGAGTCTCGCTCATCGTAGGTGTACGATAAAATACGGAACGATCCCGGTGTCAAGGCGACTGTGAAGTTCGGCGGCGTGGAGACTGTGAAACTGCCGGTGCGCAGTCCGAATTTGAATGCCCACGCGGAACGCTTTGTGCGGTCGATAAAATCTGAGTGCCTGGCACAGATCATCCCGCTCGGCGAGCAGCACCTACGACGCGCCGTTGCCGAGTTTAGCAATCATTACCATATGGAACGGAACCATCAGGGTCTCGGCAACCGGTTGATTCGATTGCCGCGAGGACAGCCCCGGAATGTCGGCCGGATTGGATGTAGCGAACGGCTTGGCGGCGTCCTGAAATTCTACTACCGGGAGGCTGCGTAGGGTTCGGCCGAGTAATGGGACACGAGCAGGGGAGCCCGTAGGTTCCTCCCTCGCTCGAACTTGGCCTATTGCTCGAAGCAGTAGATGCGTGCGGTCGTGTTGGCGTCCGGAGTGCCGTTGCTTTGGCCTCCGCAGCCCGGGAGCGGAGGGATTCCCTGCGTTTCCAGGTAGAGCCTCGTCCAGTCGGCCGACAGCTCGGTGGTTGTTCCCTTGTTGACGTTGATGGCGGAGATGGCGGTCCAGTTTCCGCAATGTTGCTCGGCACTGTGACGCGTGCCGTCTTCGAGGGTGTTGGTGTACACACGTGAGAACGAGTCGAGACCCTTTTCGGTGATGAGGATTGGCGCGTTGAGGACTCCATCGACCAGGTCGTTCCAGTCGTTCGCGATCAGCACACCGTCCATCCGGCCGTAGGGGATCGGTGATTGCGTAAACCGCTGGATCGGTGCGCTCGATGGGTCACTGTCGCTCAACCAAGCATAATAACTGCCGGTCAGGCCGACGACACCGGCCAGCAGTTGGCAGGTGTCGTCGGCGCCGCCAATCCCGCCAAGGGCACCATCGAGCACGGCGCTCGTGACGAATACCCGCTTGTGCTTGGGTGCACATTGACATCCGGTCGGTAGGCAGCTGTCGAACGGTGCACTGCAGTCGCCGTCGTCCACACACGGCGAGCCGCCGCAGCTGCGCTCTAGGCTACAGCGCTGGCCGATGCCGCAACTCCCACCACATTGCGGAAACGACAGCCCGCATTCCTTGCCGGTAAAGCCTGCGGCGAGCGCATCCGCCCACAGCACGGTGCTGCGACCCACCCCTTCGACGTCACCTTCCGAAGGACAAGTGCCGCGCGACTCGACTCTTACCCATTTGTTGAGAAAGCTCAGATCACACTTGCTGAAGTCCGGCAGAGTGCCCCGCCGGTCCGCTTTGCTCGCCGTCTTCAGACGGCACTGGCCGTACTTGCCTGCAAAGGCGAGTTTCTTGGCCTGGCACTTGAGGGCGAGGTCGGCGGCCGAGACTGGGTAGACGATGGCCAGAGCGAAGACACAGACGAACAGTCCACCGTGTAGACGGGAAACGATCCCTTGCATGTTGATACCTCCGCAGTTGATACGAGAGTCAACGGTTTCGGCAGAAGTGGTCGGGCGAACCGCCCCGGGTTGTCCGGAGTCTCTGGTGAAACCGGGGCGGTTCACCCGGCCCTGGCCCTTAGCCTCCACCGTGGAGCGTCCACAGTTCACGACCTGTCTTGAGAATCTTCTTTTCAATGCGCATCCCGTCGGCCCCTTCGCTTTCGGCAAGTGAGGCGAGTTCGGCCAGGTCGGAGTCCGATCCATCGCAAAAACCCATCGGGCGAGTGTTGTCCGGGACGTTCAGTTGGACCTTGAACTCACCGCGATCCCAGCGGGTTTGGGTGGCATTGCTGTAGGGGTAGATCATCGTGTGCCGCAGCGTACAGGCACTGGTGCCGAAATCGAACGAAATCCGCGCGCGCGGCTAACCATTTGTGCGCGCCCCTACAAGAGGCTAAAGCTGACGGCCCCATGTCCGGCGAAAGCGAAAGCGACAGTCCCGAAAACAACTCCCCCCTCCTCGTCGGCCAGGTTCACAGTGGACCCGTAACCAGCGTCAAGCGCTTCGGCGTGTTTGTGGCCATTGGTGGTATCGAAGGTCTGGTCGATTCCTGGTGGTTACAGGAGAACGTCCAAGTCTGGCCCAAGGCCGGCGATACCGTCAAGGTCCGTATCGAGACGGTGCGTGACGACGGGAAAATAAGCCTGTCCCTGGTTAGTTAGAAACGAATCGGGTCGCGCCGTGCGACACTCCGAGAGGTAGGGCGCCGGTGAATCCCTCTGACTGAGAATCGGCCGGGCGAATTCTCAGGTGAGCAGATTCTCGGCACGAACGGGAAATATTTGACGAGTACTCGACAGATTTTGCCCGTTCACGATGGAAATCTGCACCGTAGTGTACGCGCAGGACCTACCGCTGTCCGGGCACTGCCGCGATGGTTTCACCGTTCGCATTGAGCGTCATAGCACTCAAGCGGAAGTGCTTCTTGCTGCCCTTGGTGATCTCGACGATGCAGTGCAGTTGGCCACCCGTGAAGGAAGGGATCCAGTGGTTGTTGGTGAGTGGTTGGAGGGTGTGAGTGAACGGTCCATGGACTGCACTACCACTACTGCCATGGAGCGCAACAGTATACTCCACGGTCTTCGTGGCCGACACGTTAGCGACGCCACAAGAGACCTTGCCGTCATCCGGCGCGACGAGAGGGCCCGCGGCGATGGTCGGGCCTCCCATGGCGGGTGATGCCAAAGTGAGAACGAGCACGATCGTGACAAAAGTGCGATTGATCATGAGAACTCCTATTTCCGGCGGGCTGTTGGATTGCAGGCGTTGTGCCTCCAGACAACCCCGTAGTGTCCCAAAAACGGGCCTAACGCCAGGCGGTCTTGATCGGGTGCCATTGGGAGTCACGCTGGCTCAGTTCCCAGCGCGGCCGCTGTGTCGAGTACTCGTACGAAAAATTCCCGTTCACCGTGAGAACTTGCTCGGCGAATTCTCAGCTCGATCGGGAGATTTCTGACGAGTACTCGTACACATTTTGCCCGTTCGCCGTGGGAATTTGCTCCGCAAAACGCAGGCGACACCGTGGCGTTGGCTAAGTGACGTGGAACTAGAGGCAGAGGGGAGCCGAAGGATCGTCGGCGCTGGTACGCGAGAACTTCACCTTGCATGAGCCGACCGAGTTGCCGTC
>PIVZ01000025.1 GCA_003354045.1 bacterium | reverse complement strand
CGATTTGCTCTGTGCCTGTCATTCTTCATCCTCCGATCGTCGCGCAAGGTGGCGCCGCACGGCATCCTTGATGCTCTCGCGCACCGCTTCGAGATCGAAGCAACGGGGCTCGGTGATCCACTGCATCGCCACGCCACGCAGCGTGCCGATGAACAGCGCGGCTTCGGCCGACGGGTCGAGGCCGGCGCGCATCTCGCCCGTGGCTATCCCGTCCTCGATCCACTGCCGGGCGTTGTCCCGAAAGCCTTTGTTGAGGCTCATGAACACGTCTCGAATTTCCGGCACCGGGCCGAGCGCTTCGCCCATGAGAACGTAGACGGTTCGCAATCGTTCCTCCCGGGCCGTGAGCTCGTTGAAGTAGGTATCGACCATCGTCACCAGCGCCGCTATGCCGGAGCGGTCGTCGATGGCTGGGCGCACCTGGTCTTCAAGGAACCTCCCGGTGATCCGGCGCATCAGAGCTTCGAGCAGTCCCGCCTTGGAACCGAAGCGGTGGCTCACGAGTCCCCTGCTATATCCCGACTCCTCCCCGACCTGCGCGAGCGTCGTCTTGGTGTAGCCTTGCCGGGAGATAAGGCGGACGGCGGCATTGATCATCCGGCGCTCGGAGCGCGCGGTGCGCTCGGCCTGAGTCAAGCGTGGCGTCGATGCGTTAGCCGGCATGTCTCATCTCGGAAACGGGGTCAGGTCCCGTTCCTTGCAGGTCCCACTTTGTCGGAGCGTCATTGGACATCACCCTTCCGGCGAACTGATCTCGGCGAGGACCGGCAGCAGGTACTCCCGGAAGCGCTCGGGGTTCTCGCTCATCGGGAAGTGTCCGAGCCCCTCCATCGTGAGGTAGCGTGCACCGGCAATGCGCTCGGCCGTTGCACTGGAGAGATCCGGTGTCGTGTTCCAGTCGTACTCGCCGGTCAGCATGTAGACGGCCACCTTCGAGGTATCGATCTTCTCCAGCTCGGTCGTGAGGTCGTGATCGACGCCGTGGTAGTAGAGGTCGCCCTTGAAGACCGGCGGTGCCCCCTGGCTGTAGCCCCAGATCGTCTCGTGGCGATAGGCTTTGGGACTACCCGGGCTCATGAGCCCGTACATGACGTTGGCCTTGAATGCATTGCTGACGCGCGGGTGATTCCAGATGTCGAGATAGCTTCCCGGAGTGTGTGCCGCGCCTTCGAGTGAGATGACTGCACGGAAACACTCGGGGTGGTAACGCGCCAGGTCGAGGGCCAAATGGCCGCCGATCGAGCTGCCCATGAAGACAGGGCGTTCGAGCTCGATCGCTTCGGCGAGGGCGAGAGGAACCTGCATCAGGAAGTCACGGGTGAGCCGGTACTCCTCGCTCCACCACTCGGGGCCGACCGGCGGGACGGATTTGCCGTGGTAGGGGAGGTCGTAGGCGATGCAGTGGAAGTTACGAGTGATCTCTGCATCTTCGAGCAGGTGTCGCCACTGGCGGCCGTCGGCGCCCGCAGTGTGCTGCAAGAGCAGCGGAATGCCCGCGCCGCTCTCTTCGAAGTAGACGCGGTGCTCGACGCCGTCGAGAGTGAGATAGAGGTAGCGCCCCGTTGCCTGATCGAAGCGCGCCATCAGCTCTCGTGCCTCGCCTCGCGCATCACCTCGATCAGGCGGCGCAGCGCAGGATAGTAGGCCGCGAAGTCCAGAAAGTCCGGGTTCATGGCGACGCCGTGGTGCATCTGCGCGGCCATGAGGTCCTGATAGAAGGGGCGGGGGGCCGGAGCGAGCATCTCTTCCCACACCTCCTGGGATGCACCTATATATATGTCGCACTTGCTGCCGGGATCGCAGTTGGCCACGGCGCCCACCCGGCCGTCCTCGAGGCTGACGCTGTGGCTCTCGTTGCCGACGTCCAAGCGCAGCGTCGCATGCCAGTGCCTGGCCGCCACTCGAAATTCGCCGTCGGCGTCAAGCCGCGCGGCAAGTCTTCCCCAGTCGATCATGGAGTCCTCCGCCGGGTCTGCATCGGGCCACGCTCGTCGGTGTGCTTCGGGGGCAACTGCTGCTCCCCGGGCCGCGAGCCTTGCCCGGATCCGCTGCGCGGACCGTAGCATTTTTTTGTTGGTCGGCCAACACATTTTTGCTACAGTGGCCGCCATCGGTGTACCAGAGAGGGCGGCCGAGGGCCCAACCGCCGCCACCGGGGAGCAAAATGAGCGATAGTGTACAGCGAACCGGCCCACTTTCGGACGTCTTGGTTCTGGATCTGACCCAAGCGCTGGCCGGTCCCTACGGTACGGCCCTTCTCGCCGACCTGGGGGCCGACGTCATCAAGATCGAGCCGCCGCGCGGCGACATGTCTCGTATCATGCCGCCCTATCCCGAGAACTACGCCTACCCGCTCGACGACAAGAGCACCGACTGTGACTACGGCGGCTACTTCGCGAGCATCAACCGGAACAAGCGGAGCGTGGTGCTCGACCTCAAAGAGAAGAGCGACCGTGACGTGTTCTTGAAGATGGTGGACAAAGCCGATGCCGTGGTCGAGAACGCGCGCGTCGGCGTCATGGACAGGCTCGGGATCGGCTACGAGACTTTGCGTGAGCGCAATCCAAAGATCGTGTACGCGGCAGTACGCGGCTTCGGCGATCCACGAACTGGCGAGAGTCCGTATGCCAACTGGCCCGCCTTCGACGTTGTCGCCCAGTGCATGGGCGGGCTGGCTGGTATAACCGGTCCCCAAGACGGCCGTGGCTATCCCAACGGTTCGAGCGTCGGCGACATTTTTCCCGGCACGCTGATGGCGCTCGGCCTGGTCTCTGCCCTGCATTCGGCTCAGCGAACCGGGCGCGGGCAGTTTGTTGACGTTTCCATGTACGATGCCGTGCTGAGCCTTTGCGAGACGGCAATCTATAACTATTCCTTTAGCGGCAAGGTTCTCGGCCCGCGAGGTTCCGGCCACCCGGCGCTTTGCCCGTTCGACATCTACGAAACCAACGATGGCGGCGTCGCGATCGCGGCGCCCACGGACAACCACTGGACTGCGCTGTGCGACGCGATGGGAAGGCCCGAGCTGGTGGACGATGCGCGGACCTCGAACAACCACCAGCGTAGCGACAACCGCGAGTTCGTGACCGAGGCGGTCACCGAGTGGACGCGCACACGAAGCAAGGGAGAGGTCGTCGAGGCACTCGGCGGCGCAGTTCCGGTCGGACCGGTCAACACGGCCGAAGATCTGTTCAACGATCCGCACACGGCGGCACGCGGAATCCTGCCGGAGATCGAGCTTCCCGGCAGCGGCAGGCGCGTTGCGATCGCCGGTACGCCGATCAAGTTCACGGATACCGAAGCGGGTGTGTATCGCCGTCCACCTCAGGTCGGCGAGCACACGGACGAGGTGTTGGCGGAGCTCGGCATTGACAGGGACGATGATGGTGGTGAGCGCCGCTGAACACGGAGGGCATCATGCGTAGCCAATTGGATCACTTCATCGACGGACAGTTCACGGTGCCGAAGTCCGGTCGCTACCTCGACGATCAAGACCCGACGAGCGGCGACAAGATTGCCGAGGTAGCCTGTGGAGACGGCGACGATGTGGCTGTGGCAGTCGCTTCGGCAAGAGCCGCTTTCCCGGCCTGGCAGGTGCTCAGGCCGATCGAGCGCGGGCGCGTTCTCAGCGACATCGCTCGGGCCATTCGCGCAAATCAGGCCGACCTTGCCGAGCTCGAACAGCTCGAGGCCGGTAAGCCCGCCTTCCAGGCGCCTTTCGAAGTCGATCTGGCCGCGCAGTATTTCGAGTCGTACGCCGGCGTGGTCAACACGCTGCACGGGCAGGCGTTGGACCTTGGGCCCGGCTACCATTCCTATACGCGGCGCGAGCCCTTCGGCGTGGTCGGCATAATCACGCCCTGGAACTCGCCGATCAATCAGGCCGCTCGCGGCATCGCGCCGGCTCTGGCAGCCGGCAACGTGGTCGTCTGCAAGCCGTCCGAATTTACCTCGGCGAGCACGCTGGAGCTGGCGCGCATCGCCGTGGAGTGCGGGCTACCGGCCGGCGTCTTCAACGTCGTGCTGGGAACCGGGCCGGAGGCGGGAGCCGCCGTGGTCGAGCATCCCGACGTACGCAAGGTCGCGTTCACCGGCTCGATCCGTGCCGGCAAGGAGGTCGGCAAGATCGCGGCCGAGCGTATCCTCCCGCTCACGCTCGAGCTGGGTGGAAAGTCGCCGAACCTCGTGTTTGCGGATGCCGACCTGGCACAGGCCGTGCCGGGCTCTCTGCGAGCTTTCGTGCTCAACGCCGGCCAGGTGTGCATGGCGGGCACGCGGCTGCTGGTAGACAAGGAAATTCACGACACCTTTGTCGCTGCACTCGCCGAGGCGATCAAGACCGTAGAACCCGGTGGGATGATCGGTCCGGTCACGACCGAGGCGCAGTACCGGAAGGTTCAGGACTACTACGCGATTGCCAAGGAAGAGGGCGCGACCGTGGTGGCTGGCGGTGCCCTGCCGGACAACCCTGACCTCGGCAGCGGCTGGTATGTGTCACCGACGATCTACACGGGCGTGACGCGCGACATGCGCATCGCTCGTGAGGAGATCTTCGGCCCCGTCGTCGCGGTGATGGCCTTCGAGAGCGAAGACGAAGCCATAGAGATAGCCAACGACACTACCTACGGACTGGCGGCCGGACTATGGACACAGGACCTCTCGCGCGCTCACCGGGTGGCCGCGCGGCTCGAGGCAGGCCAGGTATATGTGAACGAATGGGTGACCGGACCGGTCGAAACCCCGTTCGGCGGCTACAAGCAAAGCGGCTACGGCCGTGAGAAAGGCATCGAGGCGCTACATCACTACACGCAGATCAAGTGCGTCACCATCAAGCTATGAGGGATCTGCGAAGGAAGACTACATGACACGTTCTGACGGGAAGGCGGCGGTCTGTCCATGAGCGAGCGGCTGGTACTGCTGGACGAGAGCGACCGCGTCGCCACCATCACGCTCAACCGGCCGGATCGCATGAACGCGTTCGGCGGCCGCATGCGCCAGGATCTGGTCGAGATCCTCGAGTCGGTAGCGGCGAACCCGGAAGTGCGCGTGGTGGTCATTACCGGCGCGGGCAAGGCGTTTTGCACCGGAGGAGACCTTCGCGAGTTTGCCGACGGAAGCGTGCAGGCGCTGCCGAAGGAACCGACCACTGAGCGTCCGGCCATGTCCAAGGCGGTGCTTGCGATAAACGGCATGGAGAAGCCGGTAATTGCTTCCGTGAACGGTGTCGCGGCGGGCGGAGGATGCAACCTGGCACTTGCCTGCGACATCCGAATTGCCAGCGAGACGGCACGTTTCGCCCAGGTGTTCACACGGCGGGGACTCCATCCGGATTGGGGCGGCATCTATTTTCTTCCCAGACTGGTCGGTTATGCCAAGGCGGCCGAGCTGATCTTCAGCGGCGAGATCGTGGGTGCAGAGGAGGCTCTGAGGATCGGAATGGTCAACCGAGTGGTACCGGCCGCAGAACTGGAGTCCGTCACACGGGAGCTGGCGACGCGCATTGCCGCCAACGCCCCGCTGCCGATCGCGTTCGCCAAGCGTGGGTTGCAGCGTTTCGGGCAATGGGACCTCACCCAGGCGCTCGACTACGAGGCATACGTCATCGAATTGCTACTCGAGAGCCATGATGTCGGGGAGGGAATCACTGCCTTTCTGGAGAAACGCGATCCCCGTTTCGAAGGACGCTAGCTCGGGTGGACTTCCACTGCGACGTCCACGACGGCGATGGCCCGTTTCTGCTCTTGGTGCACGGCATTCTGTCGAGCCGGGTTCAGTGGAAGCTGAATCTGGCGGCCCTTCAACGCGTGGCGCGCCCGGTCGTAATCGAGCTTTGGGGACACGGGCGGTCGCCGTCACCTGTGGACCCGCAAATCTATCATCCCGAGGCTTACGTCGCCGCCTTCGAACGGCTGCGCGAAAGATTGGGTGCGGAGCGCTGGTTGATCTGCGGTCAGTCCATGGGAGCCGCTCTCACGTTGCGATATTCGTTCGATTACCCTGAGCGTGTAATCGCGCAGGTTTTCACGAACTCGGCCTCTGCGTTGGCCGATGCCGAGTGGGTAACTGCCATGCGCGCCGGAGCCGTCGCGCAGGCAGACGCGATCGAGCAGGGGGGAGCGGAGCTGATCGAGAACATGCCCATGCATCCCGCGCGTGCGAGGCGCCTTCCTCCGGAAATGCGCGATGCTCTGGTCGCGGAAGCACGGAGCCTCGATCCCTGCGGCCTTGCCCACACCCTTCGGCACACGGCGCCGGAATCGTCGGTCCGCGACCGCGTCGTGAAGAACCGTGTTCCGACCCTTCTCGTTTGCGGCGAACGCGAGACGAGATTCAATCCGCACCGCGAGTTTGCCGAGCGCCACATGCCTCATCTCGAAGTAGTGGGCGTAGACGCCGGCCATGCGGTAAACATAGAGGCTGCAGAGCCATTCGACCTCGCGGTGACCGAGTTCGTGGACCGCCATCGGGTGTGATGCCGGGAGAAGGCGGCAGGCTGCGGGGCGTCGTCACAGGCCGCAGGGGCTACGGCGCGCGACGATTGAGGGCTCGATTTCCCGCCATGCCTGAGAAGTAGGAGGAGCTGTCATGCAATTTGGAATAAAGACCGCACCCGAGCATACGACCTGGGACGACATGCTGGCGGTTTGGCGCGCGGCCGACGAGATTGATCTCTTCGAATCCGCATGGAACTTCGACCACTTCTACCCGATCATGTCCGATCCGAGCGGGCCCTGCATGGAGTCGTGGGTCACTCTCACGGCACTTGCCGCACTCACCTCGCGCATCCGGGTTGGCTGTATGGTGAACGGCGTGCCCTACCGGCACCCGGCGCTGATCGCCAACATGGCGGCCTCGCTCGACATCGTGTCGGGCGGGCGCCTCGAGCTCGGACTTGGCGCGGGTTGGAACGACATGGAGGCGAGCGCCTATGGGATCGATCTCTACTTCCCGTTGAAGCGCCGCCTGGATCGCTTCGACGAGGCCGTCGAGGTGATCGTGAGTCTGCTAACCCAAGAGCACACCGACTTCGACGGTGAATACTTCAAGATGACCAAGGCGCGTTGCGAACCCAAGGGGCCGCAGCGTCCCCACCCTCCGATCGTCATCGGTGGGACCGGTGAGAAGCGCATCCTGCGGTCGGTGGCGCGCTGGGCCCAGCACTGGAACATGCCGTTCGCATCTCCCGACACCTTCAAGCAGAAAAAAGAGGTGCTACTGCGCCACTGCGCCGACATCGGTCGTGACCCCACCGAGATAACCTGCTCGCTTCAGATCGCTCTTGCCGCCGACGGGGATGTCTCCGAGGCTGCGGCGGGAGCCGCGATGCTCAAAGAGGCCGGTGTAGATCTGGTCATCTTCACCCTGCTCCCGCCGCACCGAGCCTCGATAATAGAGCCACTGGCAAGAGCACTGGCCGATATAGCCTGAGCCTGACGCCGTCAGAATGAACGGGGGGCGCGAGCTTGATCGAGCAAGACGCCGGCCCTTCGTGTCGGGTCGCCGCCGGATGTTCCTTGCTAACCCGGGCTAACGCATTGAGCGGAGGACGTCGCCGTAGACTTGCCGGTAGGCCTTTCGCAGGCCGATCTGGGTGAAGAACGAGGTCATTGCGAGATCGAGCGATGGCCGCTGTCTCAGCGTACTGAAGGTTCTCTTCAGTATCCGTCCCATCGAGTAGCCTTCGGTCATCACTTCGGCATTGGCTTCGGTCATCGCGGTGGCCGACATGGTCGGGTGGTCGTAGATGACGTGGTCGCCGTAGTGGTCCCAGGGAACGTCGTCGTGGAGGCGCCCTTGTTCCAGATATTCCTTGTAGACCTGACTGCCGGGTATGGGTGTGAGTGTGAAGATGAAGGGAATGATGTTGGTCTCGTCGCAGAAGTCGAGGGTTCTGCGATAGGTGTCCAGAGTATCGTCGTCCCAGCCCACCACGAAGAAGCCGAGAATCTCGATGCCCAAACTTTGGATGGTCTTGATGCCGTCCTTCATCTGTGTGATGTCGAAAGTGTCGGCCGAGGTATAGTGGAGCTTTCGCCAGGCGCCGGACTGCCTTTGGCCTTCTCCCGATATCGACTCCAGTCCCGCAGCAATGGCACTCAGCCCGCTCTCGGCCGCGAGTTCGAGAATCTTTCGGCCGTTCTTGTAATTGACCGCCGACAGTCCCCCTGCGCCTGTCCAATGCCGTTTGGGGGCTAGCCCGGCCAGTTCCTTGTAGAGGTCGAGATAGTAGACGTCTTCTTGCGGCCGGTCGGTCATTTGCGGATGACCGAATACGCTGTCATCGACGTTGAAGTAGCGCTTGCCGAGCGTGGCTACCTCGGCCACGACCTCGTCGATCGGCCGGTGTCTTATGCGCCCGCCGAAGATGTCGGTCACCGGACAGAAGCGGCAATGGTTGGGGCAACCACGCGTGGTGAAAACAGAGTCCATGAAGTAGCGGTCCCTCGGCAGCAGGTCTCGCCGCAACATCGGAAGGCCATCGAGAGAAGGCCGCTCCTTTTCATGATGCACCGAGCCTGCCAACTCCGCCGTCGGATAGGGCCCGCACACATAGAAGTCCTTCAGGGTGTCTTTCTCGGCGTCCTCGAGGATGACCGGCCAGAGCGGCTCGGCCTCACCGATTGCAACGGAGGTCGCGTGGCCCTTCGCCTCTTCGGGCATCGCGAAGACGTGTGGTCCGCCAAGGACGACTTTCTTGCCCTTCTTCAAAAACTTGTCGGCTATCTCGTAGGCGACGGTGGCGAGCACCGTCCTGACCGTGATGGCCACGACGTCGGCGTCCGACTCGTAATCGACTTCATCACCGCAGAACATGTCAACCAGGGAGACCTCGTGCTCACCAGGTGTCAGCGCGGCGAGCAAGGTCAGCGACGGTGGCATGACCGAGATCGAAGCCCTCGTAACCTCGAGGGCCCTGGCAGGAAAGACGATTGTAATCTTCACGCTTGCATCCCTCCGGCTTGACAGCCTCTCTCACCGGGCGTCATCTATCAAGTCTGGACGCGAGGGAATTTAGGACGTCAGAAGCTAGGAGGGCGCCGATTCCGGGCTCATTAATAGTCTTGGCGCGGTCACGCCGTTCTGTGCACAGGGGGTAAGTGAGTGCTAAGCTGGACTGCAGGCTGACAGGCAAAACTCTGTCTGGGGTGAGTCCAGACGACGGGGGACCATGGACCGGTGAGCCGCACGCTACGTATACGACGCGTCCTGGTGCTTATCTTTGCGGGATGGACGTTGGTGGTCGCCGCTTCGCTTTGGTGGAGCGTCAAGCGCGAACAGAATCAGGCCGAGAGGCTCGCCGTCAGCGCTGCACGCTCGCTCTTCGAAAAAGATATCATTTACCGGCAATGGGCGGCCGGGCATGGTGGCGTCTACGTTCCCGTCACCGACGAAACTCCTCCAAATCCGTATCTTGATGAAGTCTCGGAAAGGGACGTCGTCACGCCTTCGGGTCGCCGACTGACGCTCGTAAATCCGGCTTACATGACCAGGCAGGTCCACGAACTTGGCCGGCGCCGTTACGGTGTGGTGGCGCATATCACCAGTCTGAAACCGGTCAACCCGAACAACGGCCCCGACGAATGGGAGCGACAGGCGCTGCAATCATTCGAGGACGGCGTGCAGGAGGCCGCCGGCGTCCAGCCCATCAACGGCGAGCCATACATGCGACTCATGAGACCGCTCATCACCGACAAGGCCTGCCTCGTGTGCCATGCGAAGCATGGCTACGAAGAGGGCGACGTGCGCGGTGGCATCAGTGTCGCCGTATCCATGTTGCCCTATACGTCGAGCGCCTTGAACGAGATCGAACTCACTGTGCTCAGCCACGTGATTCTTTGGCTTCTGGGGGCGGGTGGCATTGCGCTGGGAGGAACGGACATTAATCGCCGCGCGCGCGAGATCGCCCTGGCGGAAGAAGCCACCAAGCGGAGCGAAGAGGAATGGGCGACCACTTTCGATGCGATGTCCGACTGGGTGAGCCTGATCGATGTGGAGACGGGGCGAATCCTGCGGTCAAACCGATCGGGAGAGGGCCTGCTCGGCCTTTCCGCGAGGCAGACAGTTGGTCGGCCGTGCTGGGAAGTCGTGCACGGTACCACGGGTCCACTCCCCGCCTGTCCGCTGGTCAAGATGCGGGAAACGCGGAAGCTCGAGACGCTCGAGTTATATCTGGAGGAACAAGAGCGCTGGATAATGATTTCTGTGGATCCGGTCCTGGACGTGCGAGGGGAAATCGTCAGTGCGGTTCACGTCGTGCGCGACATCACAGCGCACAAGAAAGCAGAAGACGAAATCCGCGAACTGAACGCGGGCCTCGAGGATCGCGTGCGCGAGCGTACCTCCGAGCTATCCACCGTGATAAGCGAACTGGAAGCCTTCACGTACTCTGTATCTCATGATCTCCGCGGTCCTTTACGGGTCATCGACGGTTTCTCGCGTATCGTTATCGACGAACATGCAGACAACCTCGATACCGAAGCCAAGCAGTATCTGGAACTGGTGGTGGCAAACGTCGAACGTATGGGTCAACTGGTCAACGATCTGTTGGCCCTTTCCCGTCTGGGCCGCCTGGCACTCAAGCGCCACTCGATCGAGCCGCGGGAGATCGTTCAAGAGGTGTTGGAGGACCTGCATGCGGCGCGTGAGGGGCGCGACGTGGAAATCATTGTGGGCGATTTGCCAAAGTGCAGCGCCGACCCTTTGCTGCTCAGGCAGGTCTATCTCAACCTGCTGTCGAACGCTTTCAAGTTTACCCGCAAACGAGAGTCTGCGCGCATCGAGATCGGGAGTGTCGAAGAGGACGGCGTCCCCACCTATTTCGTCATGGACAACGGTGTCGGCTTCGAGATGTTGCAGGCCGACAAGATCTTCGGTCTCTTCCAGCGCTTGCATGACGTTGGCGAGTACGAAGGCACCGGAGTCGGGCTGGCCATCGTCCAGCGTGTCGTTGACAGGCACGGTGGACGCGTGTGGGTGGAAGCAGAGCCCGATGAAGGCGCCACGTTCTATTTCACCCTGGCAGGAGACTCTAGCGGATAAGGGTCACTGCCGATCGATCTCAGGAGCGGCGTTCGGGCTTCATGTCGAAGTAATCGAGATAGGTGGAAAAGCGATCGAGGATCTGCGCATCGGCGATCCCGATGTCTTCTCCCCTGTACTCGTGCTTGCCGTGCTTGTCCTGCTCGTTGGCCGTCTGCCATTCGATGAGCTTACGTTCGCCATCCTCCGACAGGTCCTGCCCGAAGTACTCGTAGATACTTTTCACAGAGCCGATCGGGTCAGCCATGAAATCGCCGAACATGAGATCGTAGAATTGCGAGGCTTCGTGCGTGCTGCGCACTTCAATGGCCTCCTCGAGGCCGGCCGCCCAGATCTCCAGTTGCTTCTCGGCAATGTCCTTGCGATCGATCTCATCTTCGTGAAGGGCACGGAAGTTCGCCACCAGGCTGCAGTAGGAGGTCAGCACGGTGGTTGGATCCCGGTGGGTCTGTACGATGCATGCGTCGGGGTAGACTTCCAGCAACGCACTCAGATGTCTCACGTGTACCGGGTACTTGAGCAGCCAGCGCCGCTCAGGGTCGGTCGAACCGATCAGTTTGACGAGATCGAGGTGACGCCGGTAGGTGGGAGTCATGTCTGTACTCTCGTACCAGGCGGAGTAAGACGGTACCGTGGCGTTCACCTCGAAGCCGTCGTCGGTGAAGCTCTGCTCGAGTAGATGGCGGCACTCCTCAGAGAGGTCGGCCTGCATGAAGTGGATGGCCTTGAGAGAAGGATCGGCGGCATACATCGCGTCGAGCTCTTCGACCGAGCGACGGAAATCCGGATGAGTCTCCCAGCTACTGTGCGGCGGGCGTGGCTGAGGGCTGCACGCGAGCCAGTACTCCAGGGATTGCATGCCCGGGTCCTGGCCCATCAGGTAGTGTAGGGCGGTGCTGCCCGTACGTACCAGACCCATGATTACAATCGGACGAGAAATCCCATGATCGAGGACGCCGGGATCGACCTTCCACTGCCGCTCGGCACGCAAGCGCTGCTTGAGAGTCTCGAGGATCTTCGCTTCGGCCGCCCCGCGCCCGTAGACGTTGAACTTCGCTTCACTGTCGTAGGCCGCGGACAGGACGCGGAGTCCCTCCAGGTAGGAGCTGTCGCCGAAGTCGTCGAAGCCAACCTCGGCGATTGCACGTTCGTGCAAGGAGTCTTCCAACTCCACGAACTTCGGACTCGAAGCAATGTCACCCATGCGTGTCTTCTAGCGCCATCTTGCGTTCCGTGATCCCACTCGTATCGAGGATACGCCGTAGCAGCCGGCGGTTCGAACTCTACTAGGCCCGCATGCTCCGCGTAAAGGCGGCAGCAAGACATTCAACAGCTACCCCGCACATGGGGACGTCCCGTCACCAACGGGTCGATATGGAGTCTTGTCCTTGCGGCAGTCTGGCGTGGCGATGACATGCCAAGGCGGCTCTCACTTCACTGCTCGGATGCCATCGTGTAGGAAGGAGTCATGGCGAATTTGCTCGACGGAAAGAAAGTGCTTGTCACTCAAGCCACCGAGTATATGGGGCCGCCCATCGTCTCACTCTTCCGTGAGGAGGGGGCAGACGTGCTCGCCGGCGAAGGTGGGCTCGCAGATCCTGCCAGCGTTGCGGCGCTTCTCGATGAAGCAGGGGAGATCGACGTGCTGGTGGCCAATCTAGCGCTCGATCCGCGCTCCGCGCCGATTGCCGATACCACCGACGCGGACTGGACGGCGCTCTTCGACGCGCTGGTCCATCCGCTCATGCGTCTGGTGCGGGGCGTCGCTCCGGGTATGGTCGAACGTGGCAAGGGGAAGATCGTGGCAATAACGAGCGCTGCGCCGCTGCGTGGCATCGCTGGCAACTCGGCTTACTGTGCCGCACGCGGGGCCCAGAACGCCTTCATCCGCGCGGTCGGTCTCGAACTCGCGCCTGCCAATGTGCAGGTCAACGCGATCGCCCAGAACTACGTCCGCAATTCCACCTACTACCCTGAGGATCTCACGCAGTCTGAACGGTTCCTCAAACACGTTCGCTTCAACGTGCCCGTCGGGCGCATAGCCGAGCCCCGTGAGACCGCCGAGCTCGCTCTCTTCCTGGCCTCGGACAAGAGCGATTTCATGGTTGCGCAGGTCATCCCGTTCGCGGGCGGCTGGGCAACGACCACTGGTTAACCCGGATTAAGCAACTTCGTCCACGGAAAGCGGGAACCGTGACATCGGCTCGCAGCCTCCTGCGCTGAGAAGGATGGGGTTCTCGTAGCGGAACCCTATCTTTTCCTCCGGGCAGGCATACTGGATCGCACAGATCAGCAGCTCGTTTTCCTGGTAGACGTGATCGGGGTTCGTCCAGTAAGGGATGGGGCCGTCGTTGAGACCGATGCGCCACTCGTCGCCGAGCATGCCGATGCCGTGCTCGAAGCCCGGCAACACGTTGGAGGCGAAGCCTCCGTCTTCGGCGAAGGCAAGCATCTTCGTGGCCAGGCCACCGGGAGTAACGCCGGCCCGATAGGTTTCGAGCGTGCGCTTGACGAGCTCGACGAAGTTGTCTGCATGCCAGCGTTGCCGGTCGGTCACCGGCGCGATCAAGTAGTTGTGGGAATGGTCACCGAGTCCGAGCCTGAACATAGAGTGGATGTCCACCATCAACGGCTCTCCGGCGCGGATCTCTCTCGTGCTCGGCGGTGTACATGCGCCAAGCGCGAACCCGGTACGATAGCCGCTGGCGATTTCGTTTCCGCCGGTAAACGACCACTCCCACTCGCTACCTGCCTTGCGCATGGCCAGTGCCGCGATGCCGGCTATCACCGTCTCTGTCATTCCGCGGTGGCCGCCGTCCCCGATCGCTTCCAGGACAGCCTCGTGTCCGACATCGACGATTCGTGACGCCTCACGGAAGCGATTGATCGTACCCTCGTCCTTTATCATGGCGAGGCGGTCTACGAGGGTGTGGGCATTGACCAGCTCACAGCCGGGAAGAGCCTCGGCGAGACGCTGATATTCGTAGTGGGTGAGATTCCCCTCCGGCAGATAGTTGGACATCCCGTCCTCGATCCCGACCCTGCCTTTTCCCCCGGAGATGAGAGACTCGATGACGCCGGCTATCTGTTGGATCTGGTCCTGCCCTGCCAGTGGCGCGAAACCCTGCACTTGCCCTTCGTCCAACCAGGAATCGTCGGCGACCCGCGCGGCATCTATGGCAAAGGTGAACGCGGTTGGCAGTCCCTCTCGAGGGATCACCACGAAGCTTCGCCATGGGCAAAAGGCATCCAGGGTCCAAGAGAGGGTACGCAGGCGCGAGCCCAGATAGACGTCCAGGTTCTCCTCGCGCATCGCTGTCTGGATCGATCGAATGCGGCCGGGGAAATCTATGAAGTATCGGTCTGTGCTGGAATCCGTCGTTGTCATGCCTGCCACCTTTGCCGGTCTGCTCTCGTTCTCGGACATGCAATAGCGACCGGGTGGGTTTCCCGAGAGCTACGGTCGTGGTGGCCACGTCTGTGCCATTTATCGGCCGTCATGTCACACGGCTGCGAGCGCCCGTAGGGTCAGATCAAGCGAATCGTCGCGGGCGGATCTATCCGGGCAAAGCACAGGCCGGCCTTCGAGCAAGGGAGTAACACGTTCTCGTCAACCCTTGACTCATATCGATCCCGAGACGCATTGTGGTGGCTAGATAGCGGCGTCCGTGGGCCGTCCGTACTCGGCCCGGGACGGGAGGCGAAGGAAATGGCTGAGAGAGTATGTCCGGTGTGGGTCGGTTATCTTCTGGCCAGTCCGATAAGAAAGCTGTTCCAGAACCCCGAGAAGATACTCGGCCCTCACGTCAAAGAAGGCATGACGGTGTTGGACGTGGGCTGCGCGATGGGTTTCTTCACCTTGCCTCTGGCGAGCATGGTCGGCCCGCAGGGAAAGGCCATAGCCATAGACATGCAGGAGAAGATGCTGGGCACTCTCCAGAAACGGGCGGGAAAGGCCGGCTTGTCAGAGAGAGTGGAGACTCGCATCTGCATCGCCGATTCCCTCGGTCTCAACGACCTGAAGGAAACTGTAGATTTCGCTCTTACCTTTGCCGTCGTGCATGAAGTTCCCGATTGCTCGTCTCTTTTTGAGGAGATTCACGAGACGCTGAAGCCGGCCGGGCGGCTCTTGGTTGCTGAGCCGAGAGGGCACGTACCGGAAGCAAATTTCGCGGCCAGCGTATCTGCTGCCGAATTGAAAGGCTTCAGGGTGGTAGACAGCCCCACGATACGAGGCAGCCACACCGCGCTGCTCGAGAAGAGCTAGGCGCGCGAGAATGTCTCTCGGTCCGGGTGTGCGGTGCTTGCTCAGGCGGCGTCGGCCGCGACCTCGTGGATCGGCGCCATCGCGCGTGGGTCGTCGGCGAGCATGATGAACTTGAGCTGCGGAATCGCCTGAACGAGTAGGGGCTCGAAGTCGAGTTCCGCCAGGGCTCGGCCTCCCTGCGTATCGCTGCCGAAAGTAAGCTCGTTCTCCGGCCGCCACGGGTGCAGAGCCGGGCTGCCAACAGTCTTCACCGGCGTTACCACCTGTTTGAGCAACACGGGAGTCAGGATCGTGCTTTCCGCTTCCGATTCGCGCGCCAAACTGGCGAGCGTGCCGACGCCCAGGGCTCGCATCACCTGCCATGCGACCTCGAGACGCTCCCATCGAGACTGCTCCAAGACGAGGCGCGTCTGCAGAACCTCCTTCCCGTCTGCGGTCACCGTTCGATGCTTCAATGTGGTGTTGTCGAATAGCCCGGTGTTGCCGGTGGCCTCACCGTTGAAGAAGACCTCCGCCATGTACTTCGGAAATCCCCACACCTCACGCCCGGCGTCGATGGCGAGCTGGCTGTCAAGATAGAGCCAGCGCGTGAAGGTAACGCAACGGGGATCGATGTTCGGAGATACCAGCGACACCGGGTTTACGTACTCGACAAGAGGCGTCGTGGCTTCCGAGCTGGCGGTGAACGAGATGACAACCTCCCTGTATGGTCCGACGTTGGTGTCGCGGTAGAGGTTGAGCCAGATCTGCGCGATGCCCCGGTCCGGCGCGCCTGAACGGCGCAGCACTACCGGAGCGCAGTTCTCGTTCTCGAGTAATCTCCTGGCGCCTCCCAGGGCCACCGTCCCGCTGATGATGACGGCGTCGGCGTCGTAGCAATGGTACGGAGCCCTGAAGCGGCTTCCAGAGGACAGAGTTACGGTCTCCCCCGAATAGCGATTGAACAGGTCGTGAGAACGGGCTTTCGATGTGCTCATGGACTCCCTCTTCGTCTTTGCTCCGGATCTCCGGATTGTCCTCCGGACGCGCCGGCATCCACGGCATCCGGGACAGGCGGACGCGTTGGTGGATTCTTCTCCCGTGGCAGCCTTCCGTCAACCCCTGGCCGTGCGAGCCAAATGCCGATCGCTATCACGCGGCAACCAGGCAATGCGGTGTCGATACGGACGCGCTACGCGATCGGTCTTCCGTCGAGCACGATGACCGGTGCCCGTATCACACAGTCCATATGGAAACCGACCTCGTTGGTGCCGCCGAAGAACTTGTTGTTGCCAAACGCTACATGGCAGGTGCCGGTGGCCTTCTCGTCTTCGAGCATGATGCCGGTGATCGCAGCCTCGTCGTTGGTGCCGATGCCGAACTCTGCGACTTGCCTCTTGCGCGGGTCGTCGAGGAGGGACGCGAAGCGCTTTGCCGCGCTGCCGCCTCGCACGTCGGCTACTTTGCCCCCATCGATCTGGAGGACAACGTCCGCGTCCACCAGGCCGATGCTCGCGATCGAGGCATCGATGACCAGTTGGCCCTCTACGCTGCTTTCTACGGGAGCGATGAAAGCCTCGCCACAGGGGATGTTTCCCCAGAATCCCGGCTTGTCGAAGATACTCGCCTTGCGCCCATGAGCGATCCGGCCCGCGATCGAGAACCTCAGTTCGGTCCCCTTGCGCGAGGAAAGGAGAACGTCACCGGCCTGATCCAGCATGTCCGCGAGCGCATTGGTTCTTGCCTTCATCCGCTGCAGGTCTACCCGTGAGAAACGCCGCAAGATATCTTCCGTGATTCCGGCCATGGTGGCGATTCGGGCGCCGTTCTCGGTCGCCCTTGCCCGCGCTGCGGTGTGAGACAACGACTTTGTCGTGATCGCGAGGACGACATCGGCCGTGAGCATCTTTGCCGCGACTTCCTCGGGTGGCTCTACGCCGTGCACTTCCGGGATGGGGACGGTGACGAGATCGGCCTGGTATCCGCACTCGCCGGCAACTCGCGAGAAGCTCCCTGCGATGTCCGCCTTGCCGTCATCCGTGATGATGAGGACACGCTCGCCCTCCTTGACGGCCATGTTGTCGCGCAGCACCTTATGAATCGCTTCGTCCATGTGGCGAGAGCTCCTAGCCGTCGATTGTCGCGCCTTGCCCGTGCGTGTCAAGGTCGGCTTGCGCGGGCCAGGCCGATATGGATGCTAGGCGCAGGTACGACAGCGAGGAGAGAGGATGAGCAGCAAGATGCCGAACGCCGATTTGCCTGAAGCGATCACTGCGCCCCCGAGTGAGGATGAGCTGGCCGGTCGTCTGGCCAGGGTCCGCAGCCGTATGGCGGAGGGTGGGCTCGATTACTACATCAGCTTCGATCCCGTCAATGTCTACTACCTGACCAACTTCGCCAACCACGTCCACGAGCGCCCCTTCTTGTTGCTGATCCCGCGAGAGGGCTCGCCGACGATGCTGGCTCCCAAGATCGAAACCGGCCACGTAAAGGCCCGCGCTCGCTGCGAGCTCGAGTATGTTAGCTACTACGAGTTCCCTTCGCCGGTGGGAGAGAACTGGCACGACATATACGCCGGACTGATTGCAGCCGACGCCTTTGTCGGCATCGAATCTTCAATGCCAGTGGGGATTGCCGAGCACACACCCGGCGAGACGGTCGTGACCGACATCATCGAGGAAGTTCGCCTCGTCAAAACGGACTACGAGATCGGCCGTAACGTTCACGCTTGCCAGATCGTCAATCTCGGGCACGAGCAAGTGCTTGAGACCTGTCGTCCCGGGGTGATCGAAGGCGTGATCTACAGTGCGGCCTCGCAGGCGATGTTGGGCCGCATCCTCACCGACATTCCCGAGGCAAACCTGATCGTTACCAAGGCGGTCGGCGCGGTCTGGCCGCCCACGATCTCACACGACCCGCACATCGTTCCGACGTACTTGACGACGATGGAGGAGGGCGGACCCCATGTCTCGATCGTTACGGCGCAGGTGGATGGGTACGGCGTCGAAATAGAGCGCACTTTCTTTCTGGGCTCGGTGCCCGAGGAGGCGAAGGCGCCTTTCGCTGCCATGTTCGAAGCCCGCGCACTCG
>PIVZ01000024.1 GCA_003354045.1 bacterium | reverse complement strand
CAGGATCAGCATCGGACCGAGCCAGAAGTTCGGGATGGCAACACCGAGCATGCTCAGGGCAAGCGATGTGCGGTCGAAGATGCCGTGCGGGCGGCGTGCCGCCATGACCCCGGCCGGAATCCCCAACGCCAGGGCCGCGGCCATTGCCGCGAGCGCAAGCAGCAACGTCGATGGCAGCCGTTCGCCTATGAGTGAGGCCACCGGACGGCGGCTGCGAATGGAGTGTCCGAGGTCGCCGCGTACGAGACCTCCGAGGAACGAAGCGTACTGTATCGCCAGCGGTCGCTCGAGTCCGAGCTCAGCCCGCAGTTCGGCTCGATCGACGGCCGTAGCCGTCTCGCCGAGCATTACGTCCACCGGGTCGCCCGGCATCAGGTGCAGGAGCAGAAATACGATGGTTGTCACGCCGACGATGGTCGGAACGAAGAGCAGCAGCCGGCCTGCGACGTAGGAGCCCAATTCAGCCGACTCCTCGCCTGGCCCGTCGGGTCGCCAAGCCGCGTAGCGAAGGTGGTGCTGACCTATGCGGGCTAGCACCCACCCAGGGCGCAAAATCCCGACACTTGGAGTATGATACGCCTGTACCCCGGCACTCGAGCGGCCAGGAAACGCGCAGGCACATGGCGACGAACGAAACGGAAAGCGAAGTATCACCGCCGCAATCACTCGGCTTGGTCGAGCGGGCGAGCAAGTTCCTCTTGGAGGACCTGTGGTCGGGAGGGGTGAGCGGTGCCTCAGCCTTCCGCGGCGGCCTGATAGGGTTGCTGCGCGTCTGCGTCATCACTGTCGAGTCGTTCAACAAGGATCTCTGTCTACTGCGCGCCTCGGCGCTCACCTACGCCACACTGATGGCCTTCGTTCCCGTGCTCGCCATCTCGTTTGCCTTCCTGCGCGGCTTTGGTTGGAGCGGAGATCGGCTCGAGGAGCTGATACTCGGGAAGGTCACGTTGCTTTCACCGGAGGCCGTCAGCGTCGTGGTTTCCTACGTGGACAACACCAACATCGCCGGCCTCGGCGTCGTTGGCGCCGCCGTTCTCTTGATCACTGCGGTTTCGGTGATGAGCAACATCGAGCACTCGATAAACGCCATCTGGGGTAGTCCGCCGCGGCAGAACTGGCTGCGCAAGACCAGCGACTACCTTGCCGTCATCATCGCCGCGCCGCTGATGCTTGCGCTCGGGACCAGTATGACGGCCGCACTGAACAGCGATTCTACCATCGGCTGGCTCCGTTCGCTCTCCGGCGTCGGTGCGCTGCTCGAGTCGGTGCTGGCCTTCAGTGCCTACGCGGTCGTCTGGGTTCTGTTCGCGCTGCTCTACGCCTTCGTGCCCAACACCAAGGTCCGTCTACTGCCGGCCGCCATCGGCGGGATCATCGCGGGGACCACCTGGCAGCTCACGCAGATGGCCTACATCAACTTCCAATTCGGAGTGGCCAAGTACAACGCCATATATGGAGCGATGGCGCAGCTGCCGATTCTGATGGCGTGGGTATATGTGAGCTGGGTGATCGTGCTGCTCGGCGCCGAGATAGGCGTGGCCGTCCAGCATCTCTCGGTCTACAGCCAAGAGCGGCGCGCCAGCGGTGCCGGCTACGCGCTGCGCGAGTATTTGGGATTGAGGGTGGTCGGCCGCATGGCCGAAGCGGCTCACGCACGCGCGGCCGCTCCCACCGTCGAGGAGCTCTCGCGCGGGCTCGACGTGCCGCAGCGGACGGTACGAGAGATCGTCGAGGCACTCAGAGAGGGTGGGCTCATGCACTTCGGTGGCAGCGACCAGACCTTGTGCTTTCTGTCTCTTGCGCCGAGCAGCGTCCCGGTGCGTCGCGTGCTCGATGTCCTACGCGGTGGCTCGGCCGTCGATGGCACCGAGGCAGCCGACGGTTCCGGCGGTAAGGTAGAGGCGCTCGTCAAGGAACTCGAGGGGGCGCGCAGCTCCGCGCTCGGCGAGGCCACGGTCGCCGACCTGGTAACCTGACACCCGCTTACCGCGCCGCCCCGCGCAGCCTCGCGCGTGTCAGCCCGAACAAGTCCCCCGAAGGATGCAATTCGAAGCCCTCCAGCCTCGTCGATGCGACGACTACGTTCTCCGGCCACCAAAGCGGCAGGTAGGGGAGGGTGCGCGCAGTGCGCCGCTGAACCTGGGCGTAGATCTCGGCTCGGCGTCGCGTCTTGCGGCGCCCGTGCTCAGTCAGTTTGTCGATGGCGGGGTCGCGGTAGTGGCCGCGGTTGTTTCCCTCCGGCGGTATCATCTGCGAGTGAAACACCATGCGGTAGATGTCCGGGTCGCTGATGCCCACCCACGCCAGGGAGTAGAGATGAAAGTTTCCCTTGCGTATGTCGGCGAAGAAAGTCGCCCACTCATGACTTTCGATCTCCAGCTCGATTCCGACGTCGGCTAGCTGCGCGGCCAGCACCTGGGCGATTCGGCGCCTGAGTTCCACGGTGGTGGTCTTGTAGCTGAGCGTCATGCGCGGCCGCGGCCCGCTGCCGTCGGGGTCTCGCCAACCGGCGCCGTCAAGCAGCATGCGGGCGCGCCGAGGCGAATAGCGCAAAGAACGCCGCGGCTCTGCGTAGGCCCAGTGGTGGGGGGGCAACAGCCCGCTTGCCACCTGTGCCTGCCCCCTTAGCAGGTGGTCGACGATGGCCTCACGATCGATTGCATGGGCGATCGCCGCCCGCACGCGCCGGTCGCCGAGTGCCTCGTGCCGCAGGTTGAATCCGAGGTACTGAAACGCGTCATAGGGGCCGCGCAGCACCTGTAGATTTTCTTGATTCTCTTCCAGCCACACGACGCTGTCAGGGTCGATGGCATTCTGTACGAAGTCCACGCTCCCGTGGCGGAGCTCCAAGGCACGCATGACACCGTCGGGGACGCTGCGCACCTCTATTGTGCCTATTGTCGGGACACCCTCGGCAAAACCGTCGAAAGCCTCGAGGATCACTTTGTCGTCGGCGACGTAAGTCGCGATACGATAAGGGCCCGAGCCCACCAGCTCTCTCGCTTCGAGCACCTCGCCACCCACCGAGTCGGCGGGCAGGATGCCGATGCCGGTCGCTTCCATGAACGCCGCGTCGCGATGGGCGAGACGAAAGGTCACCTGCTGGAGCCCGGTTGCCTCGACCGAGGCAACAGCCGACAGCGTCCCCCGCTTGGGTGAGCGGATCGCCGGGTCGAGGATCGAGTCATAGGTGGCGGCCACGTCTGCGGCAGTGACTGGCTGGCCGTCATGGAAGACCATGTCCGGGCGCAGTTCAAATATGTAAGTGGTCGGTGTGACCTGCCGCCAGTGACTGGCCAGGTAGGGCTCTCGGTTGCCCCGGTTGCCGGCGCGGGTGAGCGAGACGAACACCAGTCCGCCTATGCGCGAGGAGTGGGCGTCCATGGCATGGCGCGGGTCGAGCTGGCTGGGAAACGCCTCTAGCGCTACATGCAGCGTGTCCGCGTCTTGCCGTGGTGCGCCGGGCTGACAGGCCGAAAGCAAGGCCAGCAGCGTCGCCGCGAGGATCCGGGGGCGAAAGAAATTTCTCGTATGAATGGCTTGAATTCCGCCAGGGAATAGAACGCGGCCATTTGTGCTGGTAATATAGTGGCTCACTGGAACCAGTTGGAGGACGGCTCGTGATGCGAAGTAGGATTGCGTGGATCTTGATGGCTGCTTGTCTGTGCTTGCCGCAGACCGCGCTCGCTACGGGATCGCTCAGGTCGCCGACCTTGCCGCGCTACAAGAGCCTCGAGCCCAACGTTGCCTTCTGGCACGATGTGTTCACCGAACACGCCAGCGACAAGATCGTCTTCCACGACAGCCGCCACCTCGGCTTAGTCTACTCCGTCCTCGACGTCAGCGACATCGCCGGCAGCCTGCACTCAGAGGCGCGCAAGGAGCGCTCCATTCGCCAGCGCCGTGACGCCGAGGCCAAGCGCGTGGTTGCGTTGCTACGCGGGCTGGCCAAGTCGCCGCCCAGGAGTCCGGAGCAGGAGCGCGTTCTCGAAGCCATAAAGGGTCTCGGCCACGAGCGGGCCTATGCAACCAAGCTGGCCGCGCAGGTTCGTTCTCAGCGCGGATTGGCGGACAAGTTCTGTCCGTCCGTCGAGCGCGCCGCTCCTCTGGTGCCGGTCATGAAGCGGATCATGCGCGAGCACGGTGTGCCCGAGCAGCTGTCCAGTTTGCCGCTGGTGGAATCCGGCTACCAGACAGGCGCTCACTCGAGCGCTGGCGCGGTCGGTATGTGGCAGTTCACCCATTCTACAGGCCGCCTCTTTCTCAACATTGATCATCTATATGACGAGCGGCGCGACCCCATCGCCGCGACGACCGCGGCAGCCAAGCTGCTGAGCCACAACTACGAGAAGCTCGGAACATGGCCGCTGGCGATAACGGCCTACAATCACGGTTCTGCCGGGATGGCTCGCGCCGTGCGGACGGTAGGAACGAAGAACTTCGGCGAGATAGCGGAGAGCTACAATGGCAGGACCTTCGGGTTTGCCTCACGCAACTTCTATGCCGAGTTCCTGGCCGCCGACGAGGCGATGCGGCATGCCGATGAGAAGTGCCGCTCCATGTTGGTGCCGCCCTACAAGCGCGACGTCGTCGAGCTCGACGCCCACGTGCTCTTCTCCGACCTTGCCAAGAGCGCCGGCCTCGACAAGGACGAGCTTGCCGCTCACAACCCGGCGCTGCGTTCGCAGGTCATGAGCGACAGATATCGGGTCCCGAGCGGCTACAAGCTCAACCTGCCGAGTGGTACGCAAGCGGCGTTCGCCAAGCGTTACGCCAAGCTTCCCGCCTCCGCTCGCCTGCACAAGCCTCCCTCCTACATGGTCTCCCATCGGGTCAGGCACGGACAGACGCTTTCTCACATCGCGCGGGCCAACGGCACTTCGATTTCTACTCTCAAGTACATCAACAACATCCGCGACCCGCGGCGCTTGAGGGCCGGCCAGTTGCTCAAGGTGCCTGGCCCGGGTTGGAAACCGTCGAGTTCCTCTTCCACGAAAGTGGTCGCGAAAGCGTCCGCGCCGCCGCGGACGACGGCCTCCGGCACGCACCTGGTCGGCCGCGGCCAGACTCTTTCGCAAATAGCACGCATGTACAGATGTACGGTGGATGAGCTCAAGCGGCTCAACGGGATAAGCGATCCGCGCAAGCTCCGCCGCGGTCAGCAGTTACGGCTACCGTCGGGCACGGGTGTGGCCACCACCACCCATGCCATCATCACCAAGCACCGGGTGAGCGCGGGTGAAAGCCTGTGGAGCATTGCCGCCGCCTATGGGACTTCGGTTCCCCACCTGCAGAGCCTGAACGGCATCAGAAATCCTTCGCGGTTGCGCGCCGGTCGGGTACTTTCGATTCCGGACAGCGGAAGCAGCTACCACAAGCACAAGGTGGCTAGCGGGCAGACACTCTCCTACATAGCCTCCAAGTACCGAACTTCGGTCGAGGCGCTCCAACGCGTCAACGGCATCTCCGACCCACGCAGGCTGCGCCCCGGACAGGTCCTCAGAGTCCCGATGTAGCCGTCTGCGGCCGCTCCGGCCGCTAGGGGGCTTCTGACACGCCCTTCGTCTCCAACGCCGTTCTCAGCGCCCTGACACCATCGTTGTGCCCGGGTTCGATCTACCTGGATGGGGCGGCCCTCTTCGGCTCCTCCGTCACTTGCGAGGCCGCCGGCACCTCTTTTCGGCTCGTACGCCGCGGCGTGGTAGGCTCTGCGCCGTGGGCTATCTGCCTGTTTTCCTCAGTATGGAAGGTCGTTCCTGCCTGGTTGTAGGAGGCGGCCCGGTGGCCGCAAGAAAGGCCGGCTCTGCTCTGCGAGCCGGCGCCCGGGTGGAGGTGGTGAGCCCGCAGATGGACGCGGCTCTCGAGCGGCTGGCGGCAACGTCCGGGCCCCGCCTGCGGCTACTGCGACGTCCCTACCAGCGGGGCGATGCCAGCGGGAAGGCGGTGGTCTTTGCCTGCAGTGACGGCGCCGATGTTCAGGCGGCGGTGGCCGAGGAGGCCCGCAGGGCAGGCGCCTTGCTGTGCCTCACTGACGACCCCGGTGGGTCGGACTTCATCGGCGGCGCGGAGGTTCGCAGCGGCGAGGTGTGCGTAGCCGTCTCCACCGGAGGCGAGAGCCCGGCGCTGGCGGCCCATATCGCGGGCCGGCTGGAGGAAGTAGTAGGTTCGCACTATGCTGAGGCAGCCGCGCTGCTCGGGCGGCTACGGCGCTGTTTGGCCTCCGAGTGCCCATCAGGGGGGGGCTCCTCCCGCGTCTTTTCCGAGCTGCTCGAAGGCGGTCTCGTCGAGTTCATTGCCGAAGGCAGGCGTGACGAGTTGGTAAGCCTCCTCGAGCGGGTGCTCGGGACCGATTTCGAGCTGGAACGGATCGGTATCGATTCGAGGGGTTGAGTTTTGGAAGTCGTATCTCTGCAACTCTCCGCGTTCTTATACCTGCTCTCCGCGGGTGGTTATATCACCAACGTGTGGCGGCCGAGCGAGTGGGCGCGCCGCGGCGGTCCGCTGCTGCTGGCCTTCGCCTTCGCGCTGCACACCCTTTTCGTAGCGCTGCATTTGCAGGCCGTAGGGACCTTGCCCGCGACCACCTTTGCCGGCGGGCTGGGCTTCTTTACGTGGATGCTGATTGCCGCCTACTTGCTCGTACAACTGCGCTACGACCTCACCATCGTGGGCGCGATCGTCACCCCACTTGCCTTTGTACTCACCTTCGCCGCGATCGCCTTCCACGGCGGCGACACGGTTGCGGGCGATCTGGCCGGCAGTCCGTGGCTGCACGTTCACATAACCTTTGCCTTTCTGGGAGACGCCGTGTTCGGCCTGGCCTTCGCGGTGAGCGTCGTCTACCTCGTGCAAGAGTCTTTTCTCAAGTCGCGCAGTCACGGCAGTTTGATCCGCCGGCTTCCCGCCCTCGAGAAGCTCGACCGCTTGAACTACCTGCTGCTGGTCTGGGGTTTCCCCTGCCTGACTCTCGGCATGATCACGGGTGCAGTCTCGGCGGCCAACAACAAGGCCGGATTTCTTTCGTGGGAGCCCCTGGAGATCGTCTCGGTGCTGGCGTGGTTTCTTTACGCGGGCCTCGTCCAGTTTCGCATTACCGGCGGCTTGCGAGGCCGCCGTGCCGCGCACCTCACGATACTTGGCTTCGGGGTGCTGATCGTTTCCTACCTGGCCGTCAACATGCTGCCACTACCGGGTCGTCACGGTGGAGGTATCGTTTCCTGAGGTGGGTCTCGTGGCGTCGCGGCAGCTGCAGATAGTGGGGCTCAATCACACGACCGCACCGGTCGGTGTACGAGAACGCCTGGCACTTTCCAACGGCGACGTGCAGCAGGCCGTCACCGACCTCGTCTCCCGGGACGACGTGCAGGAAGCGGTGGTGGTCTCCACCTGCAACCGCGTCGAGGTGGTCGCCTGCTGCCACGGCGAAGGGCAGCTGGCGCCACTACTGGCCGTGCCGCTGTTCAAGGGCAGCGGCGTCGAAGCCGACGAGTGGGAGGAATTTCTCTACGGCTACAGCGGTCGGGAGGCCGTTCGCCACCTTTTCCGCGTGGCCTCCAGTCTGGATTCGATGGTTGTTGGCGAGCCGCAGATCCTCGGCCAGCTAAAGGAGCACTTCGAGCTCTCTGTGGAGGCCAAGGCGACGGGGCCGGTGCTGCACCGCTTCTTCCACAAGAGCTTCTCGGTGGCCAAGCGTGTGCGTAGCGAGACAGGGGTGGCTTCACGTACGGTGTCGGTGGCCTCGACGGCAGTGGATCTGGCCGGCAGTATCTTCGAGACTCTCGACGACCGCGCGATCATGCTCATAGGCGTGGGAGAGATGGGCGAGGCGGCCGCTCGGCATCTGCTAGGTGCGGGCGTGAAAAGGGTCATGGTTGCCAACCGTACCTTCGAGAATGCCGTGGCCCTGGCTCGCACGCTCGATGGAACGCCGATACCGCTCGAAAGGATGTCGACTTACCTGCCGCTTGCCGATCTCGTCATCGGCTCGGCCGGTGGCGGGCGCCTCTTAGAGGCTGCCGACGTACGCGCGTTGATGAAGGAGCGGCGCAACAAGCCGGTGTTCTTCATCGACCTGGCCGTACCGCGAAACTTCGATCCGGCAATCAACGATGTGGACAACGCTTATCTGTACGACATCGACGATTTAGGCGGTGTGGTCGAGGAGAACCTCGATGCCCGCCAGCGCGAGGCTATACGCGGGGAGGCCATAGTGGAGGGTGAGGTCGATACCTTCTGGCAGTGGTTCGAGAAGCTGGAGGTGATTCCCACCATCGTCGATCTGAGGGAGTATGCCGAGCGCATCCGCAACGAGGAGTTCGAGCGAACGCTGGCGCGCACGAAAGACCTGGAAGAGGCCGACCGCGAGCGGCTCGATCAGATGACACGAGCAATAGTGAACAAGCTCCTTCATCAGCCTACCATGGTGCTCAAGGACGAAGGCTCTGGCAAAGAGGAATCCGAGCTTCTGACAGCGGTACGTAAGCTTTTCGGTCTCGGGGTGGAGCCGTGAAGCTGCGCGTAGGAACCAGGCGCAGCCCGCTTGCTGTCACCCAGAGCCGGCAGGGCCTGCAGTCGGTATCGGCGGCCGGCGCCGGATTCGACTGGGAGCTGGTCGAGATCGTCTCGACCGGTGATCGTATCCAGGACCGCCCTTTGCGCGACGCCGGCGGCAAGGGATTGTTCGTCAAGGAACTCGACGACGCGCTGCTCGGCGGCGACATAGACTGTGCCGTTCATTCGATGAAGGATGTTCCTTCCGAGCTTGCCGACGGCATCCGCATGAGCGCGGTTCTCGAGCGCGCCGACCCGCGCGACCTTTTGATCACCAGATCGGGCGAGACACCCGCGGGCCTTCCTTCCGGCAGCGTGGTGGGTACCACCAGTCTGCGGCGCTCGGCCCAGCTTTGCGCGGTGAACCCCGGGGTGCGTATCGAGATGCTGCGCGGCAACGTGCAGACGCGGCTCGGGCGGCTACTCGCCGGCGACTTCGATGCGACCTTTCTGGCCAGCGCCGGACTCTCGCGCCTCGGCGTGGATGTAGAGCCGGCCAAGGCAGTGGCGCTCGAACCGTTCGACTTCATTCCGGCTCCCGGCCAGGGCGCGCTCGCGATCACTACGCGTGCCGACGACACCGCCACCGCCGACCTGCTCGCCGCCGGCGATCATGGCGATTCGCGTGCCGCCACAGAGGCCGAGCGCGCGTTCGCCCGCGTCTTCGGCGGGGGCTGTCATCTGCCGCTGGGGGCCTACGCCGTAGTAAAGGATGGCGTGTTGAGGCTTGCCGGGGTGGTAGTCGAGCCGGACGGCAGTCGTTCGGTACGTGACGAGATCGACGGGTCGATTGACGAGGCTGGCGAGCTAGGCCGTACTCTCGGTGAGAGACTGCTCGCGGCAGGTGCCGGAGAGATCGTTGCGGCCGTGGAGGCCGCCGGTTGAGCGGCCGCGTATACCTCGTCGGCGCGGGACCGGGCCATCCGGGTCTGCTGACCCTGCGCGGTAGGGATCTCTTGGCCACGGCCGACGTCGTGTTCTACGACGCTCTGGTAAATCCCCGGCTTCTAGACCTTACCCGCCCCGAGGCCAGGCGCGTGCTGGTCGGCAAGCGTCACGGACGTGTGACCATTGCCCAAGAAGAGATCGAGGCGTTGATGATAGAGAGCGCTCTGGCGGGAAATGCC
The DNA here is from genome assembly GCA_003354045.1 of bacterium. Classification (GTDB taxonomy): domain Bacteria; phylum Desulfobacterota; class Binatia; order UBA1149; family CAITLU01; genus PIVZ01. Next base: position 8,708 of record PIVZ01000024.1, on the reverse strand, counting down.
GTGGTGCGCCTCAAGGGAGGCGACCCTTTCGTCTTCGGGCGCGGCGGTGAGGAAGCCGCGGCGTGTCGGAGGGCGGAGGTGCCTTTCGAGGTGGTGCCCGGGGTCACCGCGGCAATCGCAGTTCCGGCTTTTGCGGGCATTCCCGTAACCCACCGCCGTCATGCATCGGTAGTCACTTTCGTCACCGGCCGCCCGGGCGAGGGTAAGGACGAGAACGACCCTGACTGGGCCGCTCTCGCCCACACCGAGGGCACGCTGGTGCTTCTCATGGCGATGACGCGGATAGGCGAGATAGCGGGCAAGCTACTCGAAGCCGGCATGAGCCCTTCCACTCCGGCCGCCGCCATTCGCTGGGGCACGCTGCCGCGGCAGACGACCGTGCGTGCGAGCCTGGCGGAGATAACCGCGAAGACCGAGGAGGCAGGGCTGCGCCCGCCGGTGGTGTTCGTGCTCGGCGAGGTAGCCTCCGACGACCTGGGACTCGGCTGGTACGAGGACCTGCCGCTGTTCGGCCGCCGGATCGTGGTCACGCGCGCCCGTCATCAAGCAGCCGAGTTCACGTCGTTGCTCGAGGCCGCCGGTGCCTGGGTTCTCGAATACCCGACCATCGAGATAACCGAGCTCGACGTACCCGAGGACGCGCTCGACAGAGCGAGCCGCGCCGATTGGCTGGTGCTGACCAGCGTCAACGGTGTCGAGAGGTTCTTCGATGCCTATCTTGGCAGTGGTCGCGACATCCGCGAGCTTGCCGGTGTAAAGATTGCCGCCATCGGGCCGGCCACCGCGGCTAGCGTTGAAAAACGAGGCGTGCAGGTGGCCGCAAGACCAGCAGAGTACCGCGGCGAGGCCTTGTTGGAGGCCCTCGGTGAGGTGGACGGCCTCACTGTGGTGCTGGCGCGAGCCGAAGTCGCGCGCGAGGTGCTGCCGCGTGAGCTTGCCGAACGGGGGGCCGATGTCGAGGTGGTACCCGTCTACCGCACGGTCATCCCCGAGGTCGAGGCTGCGGCCGCGGAACTCTCCGACGTGGACATGGTGACGTTTACCAGTTCGAGCACTGTGCGTAACTTCGATCGCTTGAACAGCGGCCGCGGTAAGGAGATCCTCTCAGAGACAGCAGTGGCGGCGATCGGGCCGATCACCGAGGCCACGCTGCGCGAGATCGGAGTGGCCCCCGATGTGGTAGCGGACAGCTACACGATAGCCGATCTCACAACCGCCATAATCGACTATTTTGCAAATCGGCGGAGCCTAAAATAACATTCACCACGATGCCTTTCCCCGACCAGAGACCACGCCGCCTGCGACGCAACGAAACCATGAGACGCCTCGTGCGAGAGACGCGCGTCGGCCCTGACGATCTGATGCTGCCGCTGTTCGTGGTGCCCGGCTCGGGGGTGGAAAACGAGGTGTCCTCCATGCCCGGCGTGTTTCAGCAGTCGGTTGACCGCGTGGCGGAGACTGCGCAACGCGCCTTCGATGCCGGCATTCCCTCGGTACTCCTGTTCGGCATACCCGAGAGCAAGGACGCACGCGGCAGCGAAGCGTGGAGCGACGATGGGGTGGTGCAGTTAGCGGCTGCCGCCATCAAGAAGGCCGCACCGGATCTGCTGGTGACCACCGACGTCTGCCTGTGCGAGTACACCGACCATGGCCACTGTGGCGTTCTCGACGGCGAAGTGGTGCTGAACGACGAGACCTGCGAGTTGCTCGCCAAGGAGGCGGTCTCGCACGCGCGCGCCGGTGCCGATCTCATCGCGCCGTCCGACATGATGGACGGCCGTATAGGCTTCATACGAGAAGCCCTCGACGAGAACGGCTTCCAGGATGTCCCGATAATGTCGTACGCGGCCAAGTACTGCTCGGCCTTCTACGGCCCGTTTCGCGATGCTGCCGACTCCGCCCCGCAGTTCGGAGACCGGCGTTCCTACCAAATGGACCCTGCCAATGCGCGTGAAGCCCTTACCGAGGTGCAGCTCGATCTCGACGAAGGCGCAGATATCGTGATGGTCAAGCCGGCGCTCGCCTACCTCGACGTCATACAGTCGGTCAAGGACGAGTTCGACTGTCCGGTTGCCGCCTACCAGGTAAGCGGCGAGTACTCGATGGTAAAGGCGGCCGCGCGCAACGGCTGGCTGGACGAGACGCGTATCGTCGATGAGACCCTCACGGCCATCAAACGTGCCGGCGCGGACATAATCATCACCTACTTTGCGCTCGACGTCGCCCAGCGGCGTTAGCCCGCATGCGCAGCTTTCTCACCTGCCTCCTTGTACTGGCAGTCGCGGTCTGTCCGGTTGCCGGCCACGCCTCCATCGTTGAGGAGCGCGAGATGGGAGAGCGTTTCTCGAAGGAGGCACGGCGCGGCCTACCTATCGTTGACGACTACGAGGTCGAGACGTTCATAACCGATATCGGCACGCGCCTGGTCGCGACTCTCGGCGATCAGCCCTTTGACTACGAGTTCTTCGTCGTTGGGCGAAACGATATCAACGCCTTTGCGGTACCGGGTGGCAAGATCGTCATTCACGCGGGCTTGATCTCGCGCGTCGAGAGCGAAGACGAGCTGGCCGGCGTCATGGGCCACGAGGTGGCGCACTCTCACGCCCACCACATCGTGCGCCAGCAGAAAAAAGCTGCGCCCATCAACTACGCCACCATGCTCGGTGCGTTGTTCGGCGCTATCGTGCACCCGGCGCTGCTGGCGGGAGTTCTCACGGCCGGCACAGCGGCGCAGATGACCTACCAGCGTGACTACGAGCGCGAGGCAGATTTCCTTGGTGTGGAGTACGCGCGCGACGCCGGATTCCAGGACGGCGCGATCATGCAGCTGCTGCGCAAGCTCTACGTCGAGCAGCAGAGAAGCCCGACGCTGGTTCCGCCTTATTTCCTTTCTCACCCGCTCAGTGGTGAGAGACTGACCAACCTCGAGGCCATGCTCGGTAGAAGAGAGTGGGAGGCGACCAAGCTCGAGCCGAGCTGGCGGCTGATGCGTGCGGCGGCCATCGTCAGGGCAAACTCGCAGACCCGCCATCAAGCGGTGCCCGATTACGAGCGTCGCCTCTCCGCTGCCAGCGCCGAGCAAAGGCCGGTGGCGTTGGAGCTCATAGGCGTCCTGATGACCCACGGCGACGACTACGCGCAAGCAGAAGTCTACCTGGAAGAGGCCGAGAGCCTCGGGCGCAACGTGGATCGTGAGCTCGGCCGTGTGTACCTGCGCCGCGGCCGCCTCGAGGATGCCAGGCCGCGTCTGGAACGGGCGGTTGCCGCTGCACCCGGGGATTGGAACGCCCTCGAGGATCTGGGCACTCTCGAGCACCAGGCGGGTAATCATGACGACGCGGTCGTGCTGCTCGAGAAGACGTTCGAACTGCGTCCGCACAAGGCGGAGGTGGCCCGAACCTTGGGGCGAGCGCTGGCAAAGTCTGGCAAGACCGGTGCCGGCTTCTACAGGTTTGCGCAAGCCGCCGAGCTCGAAGGCCAGCACGGCCTGGCGCTGACCTACTACCAAAAGGCGCTCGCGGAGATCGACGAGAGCGATCCCTTACACGGCGAGATAAGCGAGAAAGTCGGACCCCTGGAGGAAGCCGTGGACAAGGAGAAGGCCGCCATGCCGCGCGTGCGGCGATACGGTGGGTGGCCGCGAAGCGACCTTGGAGCAGTGTTTGGCGAGAGCCTACCGTGAGCGGCGCGTGTCGATCGTCTGCCGTCGCGCCGGATACTTCCTAGCAATCGGTGGTGCCCATGCGGAGTAGTCCGATAAGCGCGCGCGTCCAGGAGCTGGCGCCCTACGTGCCCGGGGAGCAGCCCGCCGGCGGCTCGCTCATCAAGCTCAATACCAACGAGAACCCCTATCCGCCCTCGCCACGGGTGGCGGAGGCCGTGGCTCGGGAGGCGGCCGGCGTGCTTCAGCTCTATCCCTCGGCGACGGCCGAGCCTCTGCGCGAGAAGGCTGCCGCTGTATACGGGGTCGATTGCGAAGAGGTGCTGGTTGGAAACGGCTCCGACGAGATCCTGGCAATGTGTCTCCGGGCCTGCATCGATGACGGCGACAGCGTTGCCTACCCGCTACCGACCTACTCGCTCTATCGCACGCTCGGCGAGATTGCCGGCGCACGCGTGGTCGAAGTGCCAGCCGAGCCGGGCGTGATACCCGAGGCGCTGGCGGCGGAGCGGGCGGCGGTCACTTTCCTGTGTACGCCCAACTCGCCGACAGGTGTCGTCTTGCCGCTCGCCGAGGTCGCTTCGTTTGCGGCCGGCGCCTCCGGGCTCGTGGTGGTTGATGAGGCGTACGTGGACTTCGGCGCCACCAGTGCACTCGAGATCTTCAGGCAACATCCGAACATGTTGGTCGCACGGACGTTCTCCAAGTCATTCTCCTTGGCGGGCCTGCGCCTGGGCCTGGCTTTCGGGTCGCGCGGGCTCGTTGCCGAAATGATGAAGGTGAAGGACTCATACAACGTTTCCCGCCTGGCCATTGCCGCGGGCGTGGCGGCCCTGGACGACTATGCGTGGATGGAGAGCAACGTTGACCGGATATGTGCGACGCGTGCCCGCGTGATCGACACGCTACGCGAGCGTGGATACGTGGTGAGCGACTCGAGGGCCAATTTCTTTTGGCTCAATTGCGGTAAGGAGGGGGGTGCCGCCGTATACGAGCGGCTGCGAGAACGCGGTGTTCTGGTGCGTTTCTTCGACCACGACGGGCTTCGTTCGGGCGTGCGCGTCACCGTGGGCAGCGACGCCGAGATGGAACGCTTCCTCGAAGCCTTGTCGGAGTAGCCGGCCAAGCTGGCGAGCGAAGAAACGGCCGCTCCCTCTCCGGTAACCGTTCAGTCCTGCGAGGCGGGAGTGAGGAGGCTTTCCGCGTTGATGTCTACGCGCGAGAAAGTGTGGCCCGGGGCGGACAGAATCTTGCCGCTGCCACGTTCTTGGAAGTAGTAGATCGGCTCCGCGGCTTGCGGATCGGGGGTGCCGACCGCAACGGTAGGACAGCCGTCCTCACCGCCCGATAACAGGGCGACCTCGACCACGGGAGTATCAAGTCCGTAAAAGGTGCGCTTTGCCTCGGTATCGACGTTGTCGGCCATCACTCTTTCACCGGTGAGCTCGCCGAGACCGCGCAAGACCCGTTTGGCTGCGTGTTGATTCACGGAGCGCCCGAGCGGCGGCTCCATGCTCCAGGCGTCTTCGGCCTCTCGCTCGAGAGTAAACGACTCTCCGTCCGCGCGCGTGAAGCGCACCGCGGTGAGAGTGTTGAAGTCGCAACGGAAGATCGCACGGTCACGTACGATACCGAGGTCGACCTGGAAAATCCCCATCATGCGTGCATCCACCTTGGCCATCTGCCCGTCGCCGAGGCGTTCGAAGTGGTAGGCCGGCTGTGAGCCCTCCGCGGTCTTGCTGAGATTGAACCCCGTCACTCGGTCGCCGACCTCGACGCGCACGCTCATGATGGGAGTGTCGAGGCCGAGCTCTGCGCGGACGGCCTCATCGCCGTCATAGAACTCGAGCGCCTCGATCTTGGAAAACGTATCCAAGATTCCCGCGATCGCGCCCGCGTCCAGAGAATCTTCGATCGGCCGGCGTAGCCTCCACGCGTCGCCCGCTCTCTCCATCCGTAGCGACTGGTCACCGTCTTCTATTTCGAGAGCGATGACGTTCTTGGTGTCAATCGGCACGAGCTTCTTGTCACGCAGGTCGAAGACGCTCTTCTTCATCCCCGAGTGAAACAGCAGTGGCGTGACCACGACCTCGTCGCTGTTTTCCAGCTTCGCGAAGGCGGAGAAGCCGACCGGAGTCGTGTCGCCGACGATGATGGCGGGCAGCTCGGCGCCGCCCGTCTCTGTGAACTGCACGCGGGCCTGAGTGCCGCTGGCGTCCAGGCCGTAGGTGTTGAGCGAGAGCGTTTCTTCCGGGGTAAGCCGGCGCTCGAGCTCCAAGTCGGCGGCGGCTTTGATCAAGCGATCCACGATCACGTCGTCGGCCGGGTAGGCCAGCGGCGCGACCAGGTTCCAGTGGGCCTCGTCTTTCTCCACCTCGATATCGAGGCCGCTCGGGTAGCGCAGGTTCACCTTCTCGACGCGTTCGGGATTTATGACCAACAAGCGGCTGGGCTCGGCCTCGCTCGCCATTTTCGGCATCTCCACTGAGTAGATGTAGATGCCGAGTGCGATGGCCAGGATTGCGAACAGTATGGTTCGCAGTGGGCTCACAGCGACGAGCGCCTCCACCAGACGGTGATCCCAGCAAGGAGGATGAGCTCTGGAATGATCAGCACCGAAAGGTAGAAGACCGTACGGGTCTCTCCGTCGCCGAGGTAGGCTCGCGAGGCGCGCAACACCCGCGGCCCAATCGAGATGAGCTCCTGTTCGCCCGCGAGCCAGCCGACCACGCTCAGGCCCAGCGCGTCGTTGAAGAGTTGGCGCAGGTACTGGTTGGTGAGGAAGCTCGAATCACCGAAAGCGACCAGACGGAACTCCGTTTCGTCGCTGCCGCCGAGTGCGGCGACCGAGCCGCTGGCCGCCACGCCGAGCGGTACCGGGCCGGCCCTGTCTCCTTCTTCGAGCTTGGCCTCTCCGTCGCTGAAGACGCGCTCGATGTCGGTTTCCGCCCAGCTCGTCTGCGCGGTCATCGCTATGGCTGCGACTGCCAGATCGGCAGTGGGCGGCCCGGCCGGCGCCATCGACCGCGCCGTGGAAAACACCGTTCGGTCCTTTATCGGCTCCACGGCGGGGTGCTGGCCGTAACTCGAGACCACCGGGCTGAGACCCAATGAGACCCCCTCGAACAGCCGAACCTGCTGGTCGAGGATCACGTCGTCTCCGGCAACGATTCCGGCTTCTGAGAGCAACTCGGCGAGCTCGGGATTGCGCAGCGGCTCGAGCAGGAAGAGCAGATGGCCGCCGCTTTGCAGATAGCCGCGCAAGGCGGTCACCTCCGCAGGGAAATAGGCGCGGTCGGCGGCGGCCGCGATCACCACGTCGGCGTCCTCAGGCACACTGCCGGCCTCGGCCAGGAAGAGTGGCTCGACGATGTAGTTCTGGTTGCGGAGATTGTCGGCGAAGGCTCCCATTCCAGCCGGGCCCTTGTCGTCGTCGAGGGCCGGCTCGCCGTGGCCTTCGATGAAGTAGATCTTCTTCTGCGCGACGGTGGATACCCGATGGATGGCATTGGTGATCGACTCTTCGTCGATCTTGTGGATCATCGTCGAGCTGTCTCCCAACGTGACCTTGAGCGTGGGCATCTGCGTTACATGCTCGCGCTGGGTGAGCTCGGGGTTCACCTGCGGGTCGATTATGCGAAAGCCGATGCGCTCGCTTCCGTAACCGTAGATCTCCGCCACGCTCTGCACGAACTCCCGGTCGTCGGGTCCGACGAAGGCCAGGATCTCTACGTTGCTCTCCAGCTGCCCGAGCACCCGTTCGGACTGTTCGGAGAGGCTGTTTACGCCGGCGGCGCTGACGTCGATCCGGTGGTGGTAGCGGACCGCCAGGAAGTTTGCCATGGCGATTACGCCGACGAAGAGCACCGAATAGACCAGCGCGTTGGTGCCGTAGCGGGTCGAGCGGCTGCTGATGAATCCCGAGAGCGACCCGCTGCCGGCCGAGAAGTACCAGATCAAGCAGGCCACGCCGGTTGCGAGATGGGCCATCGCGAACCAGCCGAAGTCGAAGTACCCGCGCCCGGGGACCAGGGTCATCCAGTGCTCGATCGTACCGAACAACAAGAATATCAGACCGGTGATGCCTAGTATGGGTGCGCGCCGTGACATCCCTACCTCCATCTCGCAGATTCGACGGCCCGGTGAGTGAGAAACAAGAACACGAGGGTGACGCTGACGAAGTAAGTTATGTCGGCGGTGTCGATGATGCCGCCGACCAGTGAACGCAGGTGCTCGGTCACTGACAGATGGATGAGGATCGACTTGAGTGGCTCGGCGGCACCTTCGGCCGGCCAATTGATAACGAACATGAGCAGCAGGATCACCATCGAGCTGATGGTGGCGATGATCTGATTGGACGTGAGCGCCGAGGTGAAGTTGCCGATCGCCACGAAGGAGATGGCCATCAAGTAGAGCCCGAGGTAGCCGCTGAGGATCAGCGGCGTCTCAGGGTTGCCGTAGACGATCAGGACGACCGGAAAAATCATGGTCAGCGCGATCATCAGCGTCATCAGGGCTGCACCGGCCAGGAACTTGCCGAGCACCATGTCTGAGACGCGGATAGGGGAGGTGAAGAGCAACTCGTAGGTGCCGGTGCTGCGCTCCTCCGCAAAGCTGCGCATGGTCAACATCGGGGCCACGATCAGCAACACCACGGACATGTTCTGCAGCAGCGGTGCCACCACCGCGTCGTTGAGGTTGAGCCAGGTCATGTCGAGACCGGGCATCAATGCGGCCTGGCCGACCAGGCGGTTGAACTGGCCGAGAATGTTGAAGAAGAACCAGCCGGTCAGCAGCAGATAGCCGGTCAATACGACGTAGGCGATCGGTGAGACGAATACCGAGCGGAGGTCCCGCCAGGCGATCGTGATCACGTTACGCACGGTCGGCCTCCTGGCCCGCACCGGCCTCGCCGCCGACGTGGAGGAGATACTCTTCCTCGAGGCTCCTTTCGCGTGTCAACTCGGCAATCTCGGTCTCGACCGCCACCCGGCCCTCGTTGATGATCACTACCTTCTCGCAGATCTGCGCGACCTCGGGGAGGATG
>PIVZ01001038.1 GCA_003354045.1 bacterium | reverse complement strand
CCCACGGCCACCCCATCCCCCGCGGCAAAGCCCAGGGTCGGGCAGCGCGGGGCCGCATCCTCCGCGACGCCCCCCTCGGCAGGCAACTCCGGCTCCTCAGCGTATCCGACGAGAGCTCCGAATTCCTCAGCGAGCTCGAACGGCTGGGCCTCATGCCGAGCGCCAGGCTCGAGATCCTCGACAGGAACGAGGCGACCGAGACCCTGCGCCTCCGCGTCGCGCGCGGCGAACCCTTCGCATTCGGCCTCAGCGCCGCTGCGAAGGTGATGGTCGAGTAGCCCTAATTCCGTTTTTTCAACTTGATTGATCGGTGCTGAAGCGACCCTCCGTATGCGCTATTCTCCGCGCGCCGGACCCGGGGTGGGTCCGCGTATGGACGCGGAAATGAGGAGGAGAGGAACATGGAGCACGTCTTACCGCCGCTGCCTTTCGCCATGGATGCGCTGGCCCCCACGATCTCGCAGGAGACCCTGGAGTATCACTACGGCAAGCATCACCAGGCCTACGTTACGAACCTGAACAAGCTGGTCGCGGGTGGCGAGTTCGCGGACCTGTCGCTAGAGGAGATCGTCAAGCGCGCTCCAACGGGTGGCATCTTCAACAACGCGGCCCAGGTCTGGAATCACACATTCTACTGGAACTCGCTCTCGCCGATCGGAGGCGGAGCGCCAGACGGCGATCTCGCCGCGGCGATCGACGCGAAGTGGGGCGACTTCGACAAGTTCAAGGCAGCCTTCTCCGCGTCTGCAGCCGGCAACTTCGGCTCCGGCTGGACCTGGCTCGTGAAGCGCGAGAACGGCAACCTGGACATCGTGAATACGTCCAACGCCTCAACCCCCATCGTCGGCGCGGACAAGCCGCTGCTCACTGTCGATGTGTGGGAGCACGCCTACTACGTGGACTACCGCAACGCTCGGCCGAAGTACCTGGAAGCGATCTGGGGACTGGTGAACTGGGAGTTTGCCGCGATTAACTTCGCCGGCTGATTGCCACGCGGGCGTACGCGATCCGCTCAGATAATCGGGAGCAAAAGAGAAGCCG
>PIVZ01000463.1 GCA_003354045.1 bacterium | reverse complement strand
GTCGGCCTCCTTGATGCTGTTGACATCCGGCGCATCTATCAGCACGTGGCCCGACCACCACTTCGATCGCTCGGGGTCATAGCGAACCAACTTCGCTGAGGGCAACTTGGCAAACTCCTCTTGCTCGAGGTCGGAGGGTGCATAGATGACCGGTGTCTCGGTAGTCGGCCGCTCGCTGCCCTCGGGCGCGATCGACCGGCCCGCGAGCGCGTTGAGCAGTGTCGATTTGCCCGCGCCCGTGGGTCCCACCAGACAAACCACCGCCGCCGGCGTGCTGCGCGTTGCGTGGCCATCGAGGTCGCCGAGAAGCTCGCCGAGTATGGCGCCTTGGTCGGCCACTGCACGTAGCCCGTGCACGCGACCGGCATCCTCGCGTACGGACTCGGCTCTGCGCGCCGCCTCTGTATGTGCGTCGGGAAGATCCACCGTTCTCTCAGCTCCCGCCGTCATTGGCCCGGACTATTTGTGAATGACCCGGGCCAAGCCGTTCCTGGAACTCCGCTACTTCGGAGACGAAACCCTGCAAGCGAGATGCTGCCACCTCGCCTTCATTCAGTACCTTCTCCAGCTCGGCCACGGAGTGCGGCGCGAGCGTCTGTGCGAGAAGGGTTGTAAGGGTCTCGCGTCGTTGCTTCCACCACCGCTCATGCACACCGAGGATGAACTCGGGGCCCAGTGCGCGATCAAGCAGCGGCTCTGCCACCAGATAAGCGACGCCGGCACCCACGTCACCGGCCACACCAGTGAGTGCCATGACAGATATGGCTGCCGCGGGCGGCAGCAGTCTCAATGCGGTGTAGGCCCACTGTAGCCCGGCCTCCACACCGCGGTCTTCGAGCTCCTGCGAGATCGACTCCCCGCACTCACGCCTGAAATCGTCGAACGGTACACTGAGGCCCTTGTGCAGGCTGCGGAGCTCAGGGCCGAGCCGCCCCGCCCTCTCGCGTGCGAAATCGTCGCCGAGCGCGGCTTCCGATACGGCACGCGGCTCGTGCTCGAGCTCTTCGTGAACGGCCTCCCAGAGCTCGTCGAGGGCCCGGGAAGAGCCACGACCGCTCGCACTGCCCGCACCGAGCAGACGCTCGAGCTCGGTGGCCCGGAACTTGTCGCGCCCGTTCACGGCGGAGGTTTCCTCGCGAAACAGCCCCGCCACCGCCCGGTAGCCGGTTCTGATCCAGGCGCCTAGCTCGTTGGGCAGGTAGCGAACTCCGCGGTGGAAACTGGAGCGCTCATCGAGCTGCTCTTGCAGGGCCTCGCGGAAGGGCTCCACGGGGAACAAAGCGCGCGCGGTGGATTCCGCCCGCGGGCGCAATCTTCCGAGCAGGCGCATGCGGGCGTCGCGCGGGCCCAGTGTAGCCCGCCGCCACTGGTCGCCGAGAACACGGAGATCCTCGGCCAAGGCGGCCCAGGAGGCCGCTTGCGCACGCGAGATAAACGCCGGCGCACCCTGCGAAGAAAGCAGCCAATCCCGCAAAGTGTCACCCACCCCGGCCACACTCTCGCCCAAGCCATCGAGGCGTGTCGGCTCCAGCCACGCCTCATGCGACTGAACCCGTGCGTCGTGCAGACAAAAAAAGCCGTCGAGCGGAGGCAGGCCGATGTCGGCGCACAGCTTGCTTGCGTGGGCCCGGGCCAACTCTGGTGACTGGGCCTGGTTGTAGACCACCAGGTATTGCCGGCCGTGTCCGACTGCCGAGCCCAGGAACTCGATCACGGCCCTGTTCTGGTAGGTGTGAGGCGTGGCTACGACAACGAGAAGGTCCGCAGTTCGCACCAACGCTTCCCCGGCTCTGCGGTTTCCGGAGTAAACGCTGTCGAAGTCGGGCGTGTCTATGAGTATCAGGCCACGGGGAAGCCCGGCATCGGTAGTGAGCAAGAGGCGCTCGGGCTGCCCCTCGGCCTGTACTTCCTCGCTGCTCGGGCCACGGTCGCCCAGCGTCGTGAGGTCGAAGCGGCCCTCGAGCCCGGCAACGGCTGTTTGCAGATCATCCGGGTGCACTGCTCCGACCAAGACGCGCGTGAAACCGCCGGTCGGCGAGTCGGGACTGAGCGGCCGCGAAGTCCCGAGCAGAGCGTTGAAGAGGGCAGACTTGCCCGAGTTGTTGGGACCGACGATCCCGACCACCGCACAGTGAGCCGGCTTGCGCGCGCGAGGCAGGAGATCGCGAACGACGCGGTCACGGGCGCTCGTCGCTCTTTCCTTCAACGCGCCGGGAAAGGCCGCCGCCGCCATGAAGCTCTCGAGCTCCTGCAGCAGTGCTTCGCCGGTAATGTCTACTCGAGGGTCCTTGTCGCTCACGCAGGCCCCAAGGTACCTACCCCCTTATGGGAGAGCCAGCCGCTCTGGTCGCCCGGAAAGCTCCGATGACTCCTGGTAGAGCCCCGGGCAACCCTCATCACCCCTGCCGTTCGGGACTTTCACCTGCTGGAACACGTACTTACGCACCCTGACGAGAAGTGTGGTTGCTCCGCGGGGATATAACTTTGGCTGTCCTAAATCATTAGGCCACAGAATGGCCGCCCTGGCTGCCCGCAGCGAATGATAATCATTTGCAATCACCGTAAAGAAAGGGGTAGGCTCGTCTCAAGAGAAGTTTAGAACGTCATCAAATATTGGGGAAATAGCGCGGGGCTCGGCCGATTCTGAGCGGGCCCGGCGGGCGTTTGATGACGGGGCTGTCTTCTCTCGAACGAAAGATAGCTGCCGGGATTGGGCCTTCCGGCACGAAGAAAGAGAAAGGGGCTCTCGAAATGAAACCCACGAACCTCGGGCTCCCGCCCAGGCAGGCCTACCCACACCGGCGTCGCCACTTCGTTACCTGTGCAGCTGCCGCCGATCGTCCACTCTTTTGGATCGGACTGTCCGCCCTCCTGCTGCTCTCGGCGGCCAGCGCCCAGGCACAGGTAGTCGATTGCTGCCAGGACGGCACCAAGATCCAGTACATGGAGGTCGCCTTCCAGCATCCCCTGATTGCGAGCGGGGCAAGCGTCGAGGTGGCCACCGCCAAGAACTGCGGCGGAGAGCCTGTTGAAGTCGAGACCTATAGCGGCGCGACGCCTGTCGATGACAGCGTGCCCTCTGATAGCCAGGTGCAGAATCTCGCGATCCTCGGTGTCGATAACGATACGATGACGCTCGCGGTCGAGCATGGAACGAAGCTCCGGCCGACTGCATCGTTCGAGATCACCTTTTCGACGGGCGAAACGATCCTGGCCTGCGTGCATACCTCGTGCAGCCAGCCGATCTATGCCGGGCTCGAGTTCGGAACTTACTTCACGGTGACCGAGGTCGGCGGTCTCGGTTTCGCCACGGGCTGTGCGCTGACCATACCGGCGTGCGGCGACGGTACCCTCGACAGCGGCGAGGAATGCGACGACGGCAACACCAATCCAGGTGATGGCTGCGACGAGAGCTGCGGCCTCGAATCGACCACGACCACCGACACCACTGCGACGACGTCTACGACGGATACGACAACCACCACCTCCACCACCGACACGACCACGACGACTTCGTCAACGACCACCACGACGCTCGATTTCTCGGCTTGCACGGGAGCTTTGGTGTGGATTGATTCGAACGCCAATGGCATGCAGGACGACGGCGAGCTACCGCTGAGCGGAGTCCGTGTGAGGCTGCATGACAGCCTTCAGCCAAGAGCAGTGGTGGCTGAGCTGCTCACAGGTATCGACGGGCGATGCCTGTTCGAAGGCCTGGAACCGGGCAAGTACTTCCTGGAGTTCGTCCTGCCCGCTGGTTACATAGTCAGCCCGCAAGATAACGGCGGCGACGACTTCGACAGCGACGTGGATCCGCTGTCCTTGACGACGCCCATCCGACTACTCGAGCCAGCCACCTGCGTGCTCAACCTGGCTATGGGGATCCACCTGTGCGGCGACGGCACCGTCGATCCCGGTGAGGGCTGTGATGACGGCAACAATGACGATGGCGACGGCTGCAGTGCAGGATGCACCATCGAAGTCGATACCGATCTGGCAGTAGCAAAGGCCGATTCCCCGGATGCCGTATTGGCCGGCAACCTGCTGGCCTATCCCATCAGCGTGACCAACAACGGCCCAGGCGATGCCAGCGATGTGATCGCCATCGACGCCCTCGACCCGAACACGGTGTTCGTGACCGCCACGGCCCCCTGCGTCGAGGGACCGGTAGGTGTGATTACCTGCGACCTCGGAGCGCTCGGTGCCGGCGAGAGCGTCGATTTCGAGATCACCGTAGAGGTGGACATCGCGGC